>CAZFHF010000530.1:0-2004 GCA_964518655.1 uncultured Bacteroidales bacterium
AATTGCCCATATATTTCCGGCATCAAGAAATAGTGCTCCTTCAAGTTTCCAGAATAACTTAAATCTATACTCCAGGTTAAGCTCCAGTTTAATATCGGCCATTGTATTTGGAATTATGGATCTGGAAGTATCCAGGTAAGAACCTGGCCCAAGTTCTCGTGTACTCCAGGCTCTTATGCTGTTTGGGCCTCCTGAGAAATACTTCTTTTCAAAAGGTAATCCTGTTGAATTGCCGTAAGGATATGCACAACCCATAAAAATACGCCATATCAGACTGTTTGTTGGAGTAACAATGTTATAATGGCGAAGATCAATATCTGTTTTTATATATTGTGAGTAAGGGACATTAAATACTGTATAACCGCTAATAGTGTCTTTATCTGCATTTCTTAATTTGCTTGAGCCATAAAGTATGTTACCGGCAGATTCAATATTAAACTTTAAGAAAGTAAAATCCCTTGTTTTACCAATTTCCTGGTTAGTAAATTCAAAACCAAGTCTGTTACCTGCGATAAGATGATCCTCATAACTAAACGCCATATAGGTTCCTGAGATCAGATCTGTAAATTCATCTGATTTACGTGGAAGCTGGACATAGTTAATAACCAGGGGAAAGACATTATATTTCATATATTTTCTGCCTTTCCAGTTATATCCGAAGGATGAATTGGCAATGGTACGCTCATAGTCGGGCCGGGCCTGATAGTTATATGATAATGATACAGAGGTTTTCGGTGAATACCTTTTTACAAATTTTTCCGATTTGACGGGTAATAAAAACTTCGGAAAATTAATCCTGAATTCAGTACCAAGTTCAAGGATATTTGATATCCCTGATGCCGCAACCTTCTGTATTGCTTCATAAGCACCTGTCAGTTTCATATTGAAAGTCTCGGCACCCCTGAAGAGGTTCCAGTTATTATAAAGCAGGTTACCACGTACACCAAAGTCTCCTGATGAATTGGTCCCTACAATCTCGAACTGATACGACTGCACTTTTCTTTTCGTAAGTTCAATGTTGCAATTAACATAATAGTCACTTGAAGCCCAGTTTGTATCCCTTTCAAGTTCATTAAAATTTATATTAATAAATTTGAAAAGACCTAGTGACGATAACTTGTTGTATGTTCGCGTAACATTGTTCTGGTTATAATATTGACCTGGCAATATAAAATTTGCATTATTGATAATATTAAATTTAATTCGTGGATTCTCATTATAAAGAAAATATATATTGTTATAATATGTAGTATCAAGAATATCAGTGCGAAAATCGCGGGATAAAGCTGATTTGTAATTAGGATATACATAAACATTATTTATCCTGTATTTTTTATGATACCTGACTTTGGTTTTCTGATCCTGTGACCCTTCCTGATATTCCTTAAAGATTATGGTCAGGTCCACTTTTGAGGAGTTATTGATTTTCTGTGCTTCAAAATAAACATATTCTTTTGAGAACTTGTAATAACCATTGTTTTTAAGAAGATTTTCAATCCTTACCCTTTCCTGCTGAAGTATCTCCTTGTCAAACAGCATTCCTTTCATTAAAAGGGAATTACTGGTATCAGCAATTATAATCGACTGAAGTGTAAAATCTTCAAAAAGATAGCTTACGCTGTTAACATAATAAGGTTCATTGGGTTTAATTTCATAGGTAACAATTGCATTATTTCTCTTTAGTTTGACATTATCATTTACTTCGGAATGATAATAACCCTTATTCTCAAGATATTGCTTAAACTGAGAATTAGTCATACTTGTAATGTTCTGATCCCAGATCACAGGTTTTTCTCCAATTTTCCTCAACCAGCCATGGGGCCATTTATCCTTATCAATATTTGATAAATTATATAAAAACAAATGGAATTTTATACCAAGGATTTTCTTGTTTGGTATTTGCTTCAGATAACCCTTTATCTCATCCTTACTGATGGATTTATCATCAATATTTATCTTATTCTTATCCAGCAGGTATTTGCCTTCCGGTACATATCTTGCCGG
>CAZFHF010000531.1:0-2003 GCA_964518655.1 uncultured Bacteroidales bacterium
CCTTATCAAAACCCATAAAACCTTTGAAAAACATCAAAAACTTCATAAAAATATTTCCCAGAACTTCGTCTGTAGTTATTTCGCCGGTAATTTCGCCGAGGGATTGGATGACCTGGCGGAGATCCATGGATATCAAATCGCCGGATAAGTTGTTACTGAAGCCTTCCTGTACACGAACTATTGAGTTAAGGGCATTTTTCAGTGCTTCGTAATGCCTTGCATTGGTTATTATTACATCGTTTTCAGTATACCTTCCCAGGTTTTCAGCTTTCTTTAAATAATCCTCCAGCTTCCTAATATTGGTGGCATGCTTTGCTGATATCGCCACACAGTAATCTTTGTCTGTTAGTATGCCTGATAAGGTCTTTTCCTTTTCACTTATTTTCTTTTTATCAACAAGGTCAGTTTTGTTAAGAACAACTACAAGATGCTTCCCGGTTCCCTTTATATGAGATTTTAATTCAACAACTGACTTCTTTATATCTTCTGCTGATTCTTTACTGTCAATAATTAACAGTACAATACTTGCCTGCTTGATCTTCTGGTATGTCCTCTCAATACCCATTACCTCCAACTCATCAGTCGTATCACGCAAACCCGCTGTGTCAATAAACCTGAAGTGTATGCCGTCAAGTGATATTATATCCTCAATATAATCCCTGGTTGTACCTGGTATCTCAGATACAATAGCTTTGTCCTCTTTAAGCAGCAAATTCAATAGTGTGGATTTGCCTGCATTTGTCTTGCCGATGATAGCAACAGGAACTCCATTCTTTATTACATTTCCCAGTTCAAATGAATCGGTCAGCTGTTTCAATAATTTTTCAATCTTGTTAACCAATGACTTTAACTTTTTCCTGTCGGCAAATTCCACATCCTCCTCACTGAAATCAAGCTCCAGTTCAACCAGGGAGGTGAAATTCAACAGCTGGTCCCTGAGACTTTTTATCATGTCCCTGAAACCGCCCCTCATCTGGTTTAATGCAACACTATGTGCTGCCTTGGAAGCACTGGCAACCAGGTCGGCCACTGCCTCAGCCTGTGAAAGGTCCATTTTATTATTCAGGAAAGCCCTCATTGTATACTCCCCGGGTTTTGCCAGCCTGGCACCATTTCTTGTCAGAATCTCAAGTATCTTCTGCTGGATATATAATGAACCATGACACGATATCTCCACCAGGTCTTCTCCTGTATAAGAATTAGGTGCCCTGAAAATCGCTGCCAGTACATCATCTATTATCTTGCCGTTATCCTTAATTAATCCGTGATGAATAGTATTTGGTTTTTGTTTGCTTAATAACTTTCCCTTAGCCTGTGGAATAAAAACCTTCTCGGTAATGTTCACAGCATCCTGTCCGCTTAACCTGATAACTGCAATCGCCCCGCTACCCGAAGGTGTTGATATCGCACATATAGTATCTTCGTTTAGCATTTAAACAGTATCATATAAAATACAGCCAGTAAATTTAAGTATTTTAGGGAAATGTTGTTCGTTGTTCGCTATTCGTTGTTCGTTATTTGTTATTCGCTGAATTCGGCATAAAAAAATCCCCGATATAGCTACCGGGGATCTTATTAATAAAAATGAAACTCTCAGTTATTTAGTGATCTTCTCCCTGATAATTCCTTTTGGTGTATTTATAATCAATATATACATGCCAGGCTCCAGATCAAAGACATCAAGGCTTATATAGTTCAGGCCGTTATTAAGGCTTCTGTCTGTGCTATATATTGCCTGTCCTGCCATATTGGTTATTTGTATGGCTGCATCATAACTGCCTGATGACTCAAACTCAATATTCAGTATTCCTTCAACCGGCAACGGGTATATTTTAATTTTACTGCCGGTATACTCCGGAAGTCCTGTTACAACATTTATATATATATTCTCTGAATAGACCTGTGTTCCTGTTCCGTTACGTACAATAACTTCCACTATATGCGTACCGCTTTCTATAAATGTAAAGTTAACATTACTGCCATATAATGATATATCGTCATCT
>CAZFHF010000532.1:0-1997 GCA_964518655.1 uncultured Bacteroidales bacterium
TGGCCTTTAAATATTACTTCAAGCTCTTGCCCTTGTTCATTTAATCCGTATGTCTGGCAAATAATCAGCAGGTTTTTTAGTATCTGCATATTTCTGCGTATTTCATTATCAATATTTTTTATAAACTGGCTATTCTGTTCGAAATAGTAAGTTAAATTCTGGTCGCATATACTGACATTCTCTCTGATTAATTTCGTGGCTTTGTCATATGCATGGCACTTGCAGTAAGTTTCAATGATTGCCGGGGAGAACATGTCATGGGGAACGTTTTTGTGCGGAGTCAGCTCAACACATCTGTCAAGTATATCTATTGCTGTTTTAAAATCGTTTCTCTTTATATATTCATATGCAAGGCGGCTGAACCTGTATCTTACTCTAAGCAGTAACAAGGTATTTATAGTGAAATTATCAAGAAAAACATCCGGATCGTTCATATTGCCCCATCTGAATTTGTTCATAAGATTATCGTACATTATTTCAGGAACAATTCTGCCCCTTGTAATATTGTCTTCCGTGGGTGTTTTTATTGGAACAAGCCTGTAGGCAAAACCTTCAAGTTGCAGGTAATCTTCTAATCCCAGCAGTCCGCCGTGTCCTGTAGAAACGAAATATATGGGGCGTTCCCAGTTATTATTTGCCAGAATATCCAGTACTATCAGTTCGCTTTTACGAATATAACCTCCTTTGCATACCCATTCGACCGGTGAGGATATTTTATCCGCATCTTCTGCCCTGACAGTACCATTGGAGATTACCTTTGCCGTATCAACCTGCAGCCTGAAATTTCTTGTGGGAATATAATCGTATTCATATCCTGTCTGGTATCTTATTTTTGTGTCAGGATGGTCGCTTTTAACAAATTCTATAATTCGTTTAATATCAACAGGCTCATCTATTTTATTAGACAGATAAACAAGATCACGCTTTCCCATCATATACTGGTTATAATTAATGGAAATCGGCAGTGTATCTGATTCGTATGCTTTTAATTTCATCTGTGAAATATACCAGTCCATGTTCAATAGCATCAGATTAACAACTCTTACATCGGTTCTTATGCCTTCCACTTCCTGGGCATACCATAATGGAAAGGTATCGTTGTCGCCATTTGTAAATAAAATTGCATTTGGCGCGCAAGTATTTAAATAGTTATAGGCTATATCCCTGGCAGTATACCTGTTGGAACGGTCATGATCATCCCAGTTTTCCGAAGCCATAATTCCCGGGACCAGTAATAAGCATAACGCTATTACCAGTATATTAATAACAATTATGCGGAAATTTTTTTTAAACAATTCAATTACTCCCAGTACGCCTAATCCGATCCATATTGAAAATGCATAAAATGAGCCGACATAGGCATAATCCCTTTCACGTGGCTGTATAGGAGACTGGTTCAGGTAGATGACAATAGCAATCCCAGTTAATATAAATAACAGCATTATTACCCAGAAGTTTTTGATATCTTTTTGAAGGTGATAAAGTAATCCGAACAAACCTAACAAGAAGGGCAGTAGAAAATATGTATTTCTTGAAGGATTATTTTTTATGTTATCGGGCAAATTCTTCTGTTTCCCAGCCATAAACTGGTCGATAAAAGGGATGCCGCTGATCCAGTTCCCTTCCAGGTAGCTTCCGTGCCCTTGTATATTGTTTTGTCTGCCTGCGAAGTTCCACATGAAATATCTGAAATACATATGTCCGATCTGATATTTAATAAAGAATTTCATGTTCTGAAAGAAGGTAGGTGGATTTTTAGCTTTGCTCCTGTCATATATTATATTTCCGCTTTTATTTCTGAGTATATTTCCGGCATAATCCGTTTTTGGTTCAAACAGATCCTTTTCTTTCATATCTGCCCACTGTATGTAAACATCGATATGTTCATTGTCAGTACTGTACATTCTAGGGAAAAGAGTGACGAACCTTTTATCATATTCATAATCCGTTTTATATGCATTCTTTTCGTATTTGCCATCAAATTGTATATAGGTAGG
>CAZFHF010000533.1:0-1987 GCA_964518655.1 uncultured Bacteroidales bacterium
AATTTTATAGGACTAGCATAATTTTCACCTGAGAATGTTTCTTTTGATAGGGGTAAATGGGCAACGTTTGCACCAAACCATACTATATCGGAATTAAATAAAACAGAAATAGCAGCTTCATAGTTATTTATATTGCCTGATTCAATATTTATGGAATTGTCGATGTTCGACCCATCAAAGGACAACTGACTACCAAAAATGATATTGTCCAGATCTAATTTTTTATTGACACAATTAAACTGAAATCCCGGACGGAATTGCCATTTTTGGTTCATCCAGATATGCTTTAAATTCACTGCATAGGAATACTGTATTCCCATATTTGTAACTACAACTCCTCCTCCATTAGAATAATCCCGTATTGCAAAAATCCCCAATCCTCCTGTTTGCCTGGGAATTGTATAATCAAGGGCAAAGCCGTATGTAATATATGTGCTTTTAAGTAATGGCCACTGGTCCCTGAAAATTGATATGACCCTCCCGCCCTCTGTGGTGCCGGCAAATGACGGAGCGAGACTAAATTTGGCCGCATAATACTGTGAAAAGTGAGCATCCTGCGATATCAAATTTATGTTAATAAACAAAATGAAGAGTAAAAACAGAATATGTTTTGAGTATGGCTTCATCAGGTTATATATTTTTTTTAATTGACGATTTATTTTCATATTTAATAAATTAGTGTTATACTGCCCGTTGTTGAAATTTCTTTTCCTGATATGCATTTTGACTTTACTATGTATAAGTATGTATCCTGAGGTGCCAGTTTTCCTTTATAATATCCATCCCAACCAATATCTATATCCCTGCTTATGAAAACCATCTCACCCCACCGGTTATAAATTCTAAGTTTATATTCATCAATGTTTTTGTAAAGAGGATGGAATATCTTGTTATTTTCCTCTTTATTCGCAGGATTATAATAACCTCCCGATGGCCCATATTTATCTGGTATAAATCCGTTTGGAAATATTATCTGGCAATCCTGTGTTACGTTTATTGCATTATGTACCATAAGTGAATCAGAGCATCCGTTTTCTGACCAAACCCATAAAGAGATATCATATACACCGATTGATGAATAACTATGGGCTGGTTCGTACAATTCCGACAATTCACCATCCCCAAAATTCCATAAGTATTTGTCAGCGTTTGAAGACTTGTTCAGGAAGAATATTTCTTCAGAACTAACCGCTTCAGCAGGGCTGATATCAAAATTTGCTGTTGGCGCCGGATCCACTATTATAATACTTATCGATATTTTTATGTCTTTATCTTTTTTAGCATAAAGTGAAACTTCATATATACCAGGATCCTCATATACTGTTTTAGGATTTTCATTAACTGAAGACTCCCCGTTTCCAAAATCCCAGAAGTAGGTATCGGCGCCTGTTGAATGATTAATAAAAGTAACTTCCATAGGAGCACAACCTTTATAAACAGCCTCAAAATCAGATATTAAAGGCTCAGGGAAGCTCACTTCTTTCAGAATGATGCCTGAACAACCATTGGTTAGTGCAGTAAGGGAAATTTCATAGGTTCCGAAATCAGAATAACTATGTGAACCAGGATTATATTCATCCGAGTAGCTCCCGTCTCCAAAATCCCAGTGGTATTGCCATAGACTATCAGATAAATTGAATAAAGATACTGATCTGTTTACCGAATCAATTTGAGCCATGAAATCAGGTACCGGATTTTTGCTTTCAATCACGTTAATTCGATCCTTCGACCAGCAACCATATTTGTCTTTTACTTCGAGGGTTACAACGCCATTCGAATTAACAATAAATTCATTAGTGCCTGGCTTGTTGTTCCACCAGAATTCCTCATAGCCCGGATCAAATACTATTGTTTCACTGCTGCCCTCACAAATTTTTATATCCTGGCCCAGATTAATAAACGGCTTATATACAAAAACTTCTTTTACTTCCTGCTCACTTGTACAATAATTGTCGGATTGTTTTGTTACTTCAACAAAATGTAGTCC
>CAZFHF010000534.1:0-1987 GCA_964518655.1 uncultured Bacteroidales bacterium
CAGCGTGGAATTTTTCTGGTGCAGTGTTAATGCTCTTGATAGTATAAATAATGTGGGTTATGTCTGTTATGATAAACTACAATCCTGAAACGGTAAGTACGGATTATGATATTTGTGACAGGCTTTACTTTGATGAGTTGTCATTTGAAAGAGTATATGATATTGTTGAGCTTGAGAAACCTAAAGGTGTAATTGTTTCTACAGGTGGACAGATTCCCAACAATCTTGCCATGCGTCTTTATAACGAGAAAATCAATGTATTGGGAACATCTCCTGTATACATTGACAATGCTGAGAACAGGCATAAGTTTTCAATGCTTTGCGATAAGCTGGGTATTGATCAGCCAAGGTGGCAGGAAGTTACAAGTATTGAAGAAATATACAAATTTGTTGACATTGTAGGGTTTCCGGTGTTAATAAGACCGTCATATGTTTTGTCGGGCGCGGCAATGAATATTGTATCAAACAAGGATGAAATGGAACATTTCATGAACCTCGCAGCAAAAGTATCCAAGCAATACCCTGTTGTAGTCTCGGAGTTTATTCAGCAAGCCAAAGAAATTGAATTAGATGCTGTTGCAAGCAAAGGGGAGCTGGTGGCATATGCTATCAGTGAACATGTTGAATTTGCGGGCGTGCATTCCGGAGATGCCACAATGGTTTTTCCTGCACAGAAAATCTATTTTGAAACCATGAGGAGAATAAAACGCATATCCAAAAAAATTGCAGGAGCATTGTATATAAATGGCCCGTTTAATATACAGTTTCTGGCTAAAGACAATGATATAAAAGTAATTGAGTGTAATTTGAGAGCTTCAAGAAGTTTTCCTTTTGTATCCAAAATTCTTAAAACAAATTTTATTGAAATTGCTACGCGCATAATGCTGGGGGAGAATGTTGAAAAGCCGAACAAATCAGTATTCGACTTGGATTATATGGGAGTGAAAGCTCCCCAGTTCTCATTTTCCCGGTTATCAAAGGCTGATCCTGTACTTGGGGTTGACATGTCCTCAACCGGAGAAGTAGGGTGCATCGGCGAAAATTTTTATGAGGCAATACTTAAATCAATGTTATCAGTGGGCTATACAATACCGAAAAAGAATATTTTATTATCAGCAGGGCCGATGAGATCAAAAGTCGAGTTGCTTAATAGCTGCAGGCTGCTCGCGGGGAAAGGTTATAATCTCTTTGCAACAAAGGGAACAGCTCAGTTCCTGGAAATGAACGGCATTGAATGCACGGTATTATTCTGGCCTGATGAAAATAAAAAACCAAATACTATCGATTATCTTAAGAACAAGGTGATTGATCTGGTTATTAATATTCCAAAAGACCTCACATCAACAGAATTAAGCAACGATTATACTATCAGGCGAAGCGCAGTTGATTTCAATATTCCTCTGATCACTAATGCAAGACTGGCAAGTGCATTCCTTATTGCAGTATGTAAACTTAGCATTGAAGATATTGCAATAAAGAGCTGGGATGAGTATTAATTAATAGGATATACAATACAATAAAATTAAAATTATTCAATAACTTGGCATTGCAAAATTAAATTATTATCAGACATTTATAATATTTAATTATGCCAAGAGCTGCCGGAATATATCCCACAAAGAATTCATCGACACCTGCATCAATATATGCTTTTATCTCATTTTCATTTATAGTATTACTTATTCCGGCTATTATTTTCATTATCTATACTTAAATTAATTTACTGGTATTGATTGTTGTTTAAGCAGTATTTAATAATACAGTAAAAAATCATGAATATATTTTATATAAGTCAGAGGAATTCATCAGATAATATTTAATAAAAAGTTTTTCTATATGTATTACAAATAAAGGAAAATATACCCTTAATAAATATATTAAAATATTATGATTGTCAAAAAGCAAAACCACCTGAGGGATGAGGTAATGCCGTTTCTGTTTCACCACGGATTTTCCATATCTTTAGGCATATATTTGTAGTCCATTA
>CAZFHF010000535.1:0-1978 GCA_964518655.1 uncultured Bacteroidales bacterium
CCTCCTTTGCTTTTTCAATCATCTTTGCTAAATTATCAAGAGTTTCTATACAAACTTTCATTTGTTTAAGAATTGGTTTAGTGTTTAGTCTGATATGGGTGGCATTGTCGGGCCGAAAGATCTTTATTTCAAAGAGATATTTATTATCCGACGGATCGGCCTGTATGAAGTCAATGTTATCAGAAGAGCTGAAACTGCCTGTTACTTCAGGATAACCATAATTAAACCTGTACTGCCTGTCATCATCCTCCCAGTCAAAACCCCGGCCCTTTTCATTTTTCATATCAAAGTATAGCTCAGTATTATCATATTCCCATGGATTCATTTCAAGTACTTTTCTGTATTCCCCTACTGCAAATATATTTACCGGAGTGTCTTTATCTATGGAAAATCCCCGCTTAATATTCAGATAATCCCCGACATTATTGATCACTGCATATGGCTGTTTACTCAGTATCAAGTCTAACGGCACCCTCAGAGGCAATGCTTCCTCATAACACCCGGTAAATTTATCAAGCATATCTTTATTATTCATGTAATCGTACATTTTAACATACGCTATATACTCATTGAACAGCAGGTTCCTGTACGGAGATTTTATTATCTGTTGTATTTCCGGTATAAGGTTCTCCTTATTTCCATTTATACTGAAGTTAATAATAGTATCATTCCTGAAGATAAAAGCTTTCATAAAAGCAGAAGCAACAGGTGAAGCGAGCAAATTCCCTTTGCTCAGCTGAAAAGGGCTGTTAAGATTTTCGGAATTGCATAAAACAATCAGGTTCAGACTGTCGCTTAAGGATTTAATGATTAACGACGAGTAACCATCTCCCTGTCCGAATGACCATGCAAGTGTTTTCTCATTGCAATACTGAACAAACCAGCCCAGTGCCGAGGGCGTGCGTTCACCGTTTTCCAGATAAACAGGTCTGTATAAAAGCTCCCGTGTTTCTTCATCTTTAAACAGTGTATTATTATCAAGACTGACAGAAAACATGGCGAGGTCGGACACCGAAGACACCCACTCTTTATTGCTGTGGGAATTGTTCATGATCCCGGTTTGTTTCATGCGGGACTTGCGGGTAATATATTTCTTCAGGACTGTTGCCAGTTCTTTTCCCGTAACAGTTTCTATCACACTTTCCAGTACATTAAATACTGACTGGTTATAATTAAAATTTGTAGCGGGCTTTCCTTCGGCAGTGTGTGAAAGCAAATTTTTTAACCTTGCGGATTTTATACCTGCATTCTGCATATTATAGTCTGAAGCGTAATCTTTCATGTCAAGGCTGCCTTTTTCATACAATTTTAGGACCATTGCAGAAATAAAGATATCTTTAAGTGCACCCACAGGATAGACTGTTTTCTCATCCACTGCTAATCCTTCACCGGAATCAGAATATCCGAAACCATTAGTATGGATAATCTGTTTACAATTTACTACAGCATATGATAATTCCGTAATGTCGAGAGTTTTCATAATGTTATCCATACTGTGTTCAAAGGATTCTATCTCCTTTTTACCTGGTATATAAACCGTATCAGGCCTGTCATGTACAGGTTTGCAGGAGAAGAACAGCATGCTTGCAGTTATTATAATACTGAGTGCTTTCATCTTCAAATAAATATTAATATTTAAAATAGTATTAAAGTTAAGCCTAAAATTATTCATACCGTAATGACTCAACAGGATTTTTGCTTGCTCCCCTGTATGATTGCCAGCTGACTGTCAGCAATGCAATGACGAGTGCAATAAAGCCTGTTAAGATAAAGTCCCATGCACTGATATCTGCTCTGTATGCAAAATTATTAAGCCATGACTTCATTGCATACCAGGCAATTAAACATGCAATTAAATAGGACAGTACATTCCATTTTGTGAAGTCACGTGTTAATAATAACATAACCTGTGAAGCGGTTGCTCCCATTGATTTGCGTATGCCTATCTCTTTTGTTCTCTGTTCTGTTGTAAATAATG
>CAZFHF010000536.1:0-1969 GCA_964518655.1 uncultured Bacteroidales bacterium
TAACAGTTGGATTTCCGCCAAATTGTTTGGCAGGGAATTCATTGACGAGCTAACCAAAGAAGATAAGAACTGGCTGGAAAACTGGAAATCTGTTGCTGCAAGCTTGAAACAGGTAATTAAGGATATTGTTGAGCTTACTGAGAAATGTGCTGATGAAGAAAGGATACTCTGGGTAATTGGCTATTAATCCTCTTAATTTTCACCACTTCCCTTTTATTGATGGTTCTTTCAGTGCTGCTTTCAGTAATCTCAGAAACTCTTTCCGTGGTATTTCTTCTGCACCCATGTTTTTTAGATGCTGTGTTGACTGCTGTGCATCAATAAAATGAAAACCCATACTTTTTATCTTCTCCACCAGATGATACATAGCCACTTTTGAGGCATCAGTCATTTTATAAAACATCGATTCCCCGAAAAAGGCTTTACCAAGGGATACTCCGTACAGTCCACCAACAAGCTGATCATTATAAAATGTTTCCACTGAATGTGCATTGCCTCTCTCATGCAGACGTATATAAGATTCTTTCATCTCATTTGTAATCCATGTTCCTTTCTGTCCCTTTCTTTTTACCAGGGCGCAATTTTCAATAACAAGGTTGAAGCAGGTATCAATTCTTACAGAAAATTTCCTTTGATTAATAATCTGCATCAGTGATTTTGAAGGTTTGAATTTTTCAGGGAATAATACAAGCCGGGGATTCGGGCACCACCATAATATCGGTGAATCTTCAGTATACCAGGGAAATATGCCATGAGAATAAGCCTCAATAAGGGTTTTTACTGATAAATCCCCGCCAACTGCAAGCAATCCGTCAGGATCGGCCTTTTCAGGGTCTGGAAATATATTTTTATTTTGAATGTATCGGGATTTAGCCATCCTTAACGTTTTTTGCCGGGTATGAATTATTTATAATGTACTGATTAACTATAAATTGGATAGTAATTTTAAAGATACAATAAATTTATTGTATGTATTGACTTTAATGAAATACTGACTTAAATTTGATAATTATTCCAGTTATTGTTAAAAGAATAAAGAAATCTGTTTTTCCTTGTTTATTAATAACTAAAAAGGGAGGAATTTATATGGCAGTATTCTTTATGTTTGGCAAGTACTCATCTGAGGCAATAAAAGGAATAAGTGCCGGTCGCACTGCCAAAGCTACTGATATCGTAAAAAAATACGGTGGCAATGTAAAATCAATGTATGCTTTGCTGTCGGAACAGGACCTGGTACTTATTACAGAGTTCCCTGGCATTCATGAGGTAATGAGAGCTTCTGTGGCATTAACGAAGTTAACGGGTATTGCATTCACGACATCGCCGGCTGTTCCGGTAGAGGAGTTTGACAAGATGTTTTAGATCTTAGAAGCTGCATTTTTTATTTCAGGGAAGGTTGCTTCAGTGTGAATTATGGTTTTAATTATACAACCGGACTTTGATATTCTGCCCGGAAAGGAAAGATATTAAATATAGTAATCCTTTTCAGGTTAATGCAATTTTAAACATCCACCCCAAAAAGCATCCGCGCTAATATTCCAATAAGGAAGCTTATGCCTGCAACACTCAGGGATATAACAGCCATCTCGCCAAACCTGCGCCAAAGTGTTTGTCCTTTGGCAGTAGTAATATAAAAATTATAGGAAAGGATAATCAAAACGCTAAAGCCCATCATCATCAAGAGGGAAGCATAAACGTTACTAAGCAGGAGATATGGTGATATCAGGATCATTACTGTTATTATGTAGGCAAAGCCGGTATAAGTAGCAGATTTTAAAGGATTTTTTGAAGTCCCTTCATCAGCTTCTTCACGGGAAGAGAGGAACTCAGATGCCGCCATTGACATTGAGGCAGCTATGCCCGTTATAAAACCTGCCATAGCAATTATTTTGCCGTTTTGCAAAGCGAATGTTAATCCGGCCAAAGCCCCGGTAAGCTCCATCAGGGCATCGTTAAGTCCAAGTACTAT
>CAZFHF010000537.1:0-1967 GCA_964518655.1 uncultured Bacteroidales bacterium
CATTTATTGCAGACTTGATGGCTGACTTAGCTTTGGCAGTAACAACTTTATTGAACCATTCACGTCTTGAATGAATTTTGTCTGAGGTTATTATCTCTACCTGATCTCCATTTTTCAGCCTGTAGTTAAGTGATTCCAGGCGATGGTTTACTTTAGCTCCAATAGCCTTATGACCAATCTCAGTATGTATTTCATACGCAAAATCCAGGGCAGTAGATTCAGCAGGCAGGGTTATAATATCACCTTTAGGTGTAAATACAAAGATTTCTGATTCAAAGAGGTTTAATTTAAAGTCATCAACAAACTCAAGGGCATCTGAATGCGGACTTTCAATCATTTCCCTTATTTTCTTTATCCACTTATCCAGCTCACCCTCCTGGGTACTGTTATCTTTATATTTCCAGTGTGCTGCAAATCCTTTTTCTGCTATCTCATCCATCCTGCGGGATCGTATCTGTACCTCGACCCAGTTTCCCCTGGGTCCCATAACTGTAGCATGAAGTGCTTCATACCCGTTAGCCTTTGGAGTGCTTACCCAGTCTCTAATCCTATCAGGCTTAGGCATATATATATCAGTGATCATGGAATAAATATTCCAGCACTGTGTTTTTTCAGGTATATCAGGTTGAGAATCAAAAATAATTCTTATTGCCACAAGGTCATAAACTTCTTCGAAAGGCACATTTTTTGACTGCATCTTATGCCATATTGAATATACTGATTTATGCCTTCCACTGATCTCATGTGCTATGTTGTTTTTATTAAGCTGTTCTACAATAGGCTGTGCAAACTCTTTTATAAATTTCTGACGGCTTTTCTCCTTACTTTGAATTTTTTCTTCGAGTTCGTCATAAAGCTTTGGATTCCTATATTTCATGCTTAGGTCTTCCAGTTCTGTTTTTATTGCATAGAAGCCTAACCTGTGTGCCAGAGGAGCATATAAATAAATAGTCTCACCTGATATTTTCATCTGCTTTCTGGGAGAAAGAGAATTTAATGTTCTCATGTTATGCAGGCGATCAGCAAGCTTTATCAGGATAACCCTGACATCGTCTGATAATGTTAGTAAAATCTTACGGAAGTTCTCAACTTGTATTGTTGAGTTACCATCAAATACTCCTGATATTTTTGTAAGTCCGTCAATTATTGATGCAATTTTTTGTCCAAAAAGATTTTCAATATCTTCAATAGAATAATCCGTATCTTCGACAACATCATGCAACAGTGCACCTGTTATTGACGTGGCTCCGAGTCCCATTTCACTGGCAACAATCTTTGCAACAGCAATAGGATGAAGTATATAGGGCTCGCCTGATTTCCTTTTCATTCCTTTATGAGCATCAAGGGCAATTTTAAACGCTTTACGTAATAAAGCCTTATCCCCCCTCTTATTACAGCGTGTACAGCTTTCTATAAGATCTTCAAATGCCTGTTTTACTTCAATATCTTCTATTGTAAGGGTTGTGCTCATAATTCTATATAAGTTCCATATATAATAATTAACACAATATATTACACAAAGTTAAATAATTTCGGGTGTTTTTTGATCTTGCTGAACAGGAAATTGTTAACGGTATAATAAAGTTACATAACCTGTTATTTCATCTACATCATTATTATAATTATAAATTTTAATATGATACAGATAAATTCCTTCAGTAGCAGGTTTTCCGTTAATTATACCATCCCAGGGTTCATTTCCTTCCCATACTTTAAGCCCCCATCTGTTATAAATCGTCAGTTTATAATTCTCCGGCCTGAAAGTAAATACCGGGCCGAATTTGTTATCCACATCATTATTCGGGATAAAAGCGTTTGGCATTATTATATCTGAAGTGACTGTCAGGCATATTTCATTAGAATAACTTATGCTGTTTTCAATATAGGGATTATTGTTTTCTTTGGCTCTAATCCTGTAACAGAAATAATTGCTTACAGGATTATCATTATTGATAACACCATTCAGA
>CAZFHF010000538.1:0-1956 GCA_964518655.1 uncultured Bacteroidales bacterium
TATAACCAAGGGGTTCCATAAAATACTTGATTTTCCCGAGTTGTAAGGATGATCCCCATGGCAGAAAAGAATGGGGTACCGTCTTCACCTTCGCTTAAGGGTAATTGTAGTTTTAAAAAAATACAGGTAAATGATATATTCAGGAAATATTACAAAGAATATTGCAAAAAATACAAGGGACACATTTCTCCCCAACAGTACCGGGTGATAAATAGTTTGATTGCATGCAGGACTATCAATCTTGGCGGCCATTTGTATAAATGCGATTCTTGTGAGAAATTTCACACCGTATATAATTCCTGCAAAAACAGACATTGTCCCACCTGCCAAAGTTTGAAAGCAGCAGAGTGGTTACTTAAACGAAGGTCTGAATTGCTTCCGGTTCAATATTTCCATGTTGTGTTTACTGTGCCGGATTATCTTAATCCACTATTCTTACAGAATAAAAAGATAATGTATACCCTATTATTCAATAGTGTATCAAAAACTTTAACTCAATTAAGCGCTGAACAGAAGTATTTGGGTGTTGGGCAAATTGGATATATCAGTGTGTTGCATACCTGGAGCCAAACCCTGCTGGATCATCCGCATATTCATACGATTGTCACCGGCGGGGGATTATCAAAGGATAAAAAGAGATGGATATCCAGTAAAAAAGATTATTTAATAAATGTTAAAGTCATGTCACAGCGGTTCCGCAGTATTTTTCTTTTAGGATTAAAGGAGTTACACAAGAGTAAAGAGCTACACTTCCATGGGAAGTTAAAAAAGTTCAAGTGGAAAAATGTATTTCAGAAATTGATTGATAAACTGTTTGCTAAACCGTGGGTCGTGCACAGCGAAGCAAATTACAGTGATCCAAAAAATATCTTTGATTATCTTGGCCGGTATGTTCAAAAAGTAGCAATAAGTAATAACCGTATCATTAAGATAGAAGACAACAAGGTGCATTTTTCCTATAAGGATTATGCGGATAATGGAAAAACAAAAATCATGGTTTTGCATGCTGTTGAGTTTATTCGCAGGTTCCTTTTGCATGTACTTCCAAAGAGGTTTGTAAAGATACGGTATTATGGGCTATTAGGTTTTAAAAATAGAACCGAAAAAATTACTTTGTGTAGAACACTTCTTGGGGTAACGGAAGATGTTTGTCATGAAAAAAAAGTCCCGGAATGCTGGAAAGAGTTATATGAGTTTGTCACGGGACATGAAGTTGACAGGTGTCCCTATTGCAAGAAGGGACACCTGATCTTTGTCCGGGATATTATGCCGCAGGTAATGTCAAGAGGGCCGTAAAATGAGGATAAGTGAAGATTATTTGATATATTGAGTTAACTCTTATAGGACGAGGATGGATAAATTTACCTGTTTGCTTTTTCAGATGTGTATATTTGAGTAAAACAGGGAAGATTAATGGAATAAAATGATAAAAATGATGTTACGAAGAGAGAATCTTGACAATTGTAGTGATATGTATGATAATAAATGCATAATTCTACAGAAATGAGAGAATGACCAGTAAAATAGAAAGTCCTACATTATTATAGAGAAAAGCGGGACTTGTTTAGATAGGGCCATGGGCAGCGGCTTCGTTCAACAGCACCTATCCGCAACATTTAGATTTTGCTGTTTTGTAATTTTTTTTTGTTCAATGCTGCGGATAGGTGCCTTAACGTTAGGTCTCATTGGCTTTTTGAGCCTTTCTATACGACAAACACTGATCTCCGTAATAGGAAATAAAGGAAGTATTTGTAAATGTATTTTTCTATTATAATTCTGTTTCAATACAGTAAAATATACTCAAAATCATTTAATATGTAAAATTCTCTATTTTTGTAAAGAAACCGCAAAAATACATCCAACACATTATCAGAGTATTAAGAAAACCTCACTTTTGCAGAAATCAAGGTGATTTTGGGGCAGAAATCCCATTTAATAAATTATAAATCACTTTAA
>CAZFHF010000539.1:0-1955 GCA_964518655.1 uncultured Bacteroidales bacterium
TTTCAATGCCAGCTATAAGGATATCTGTTGATGGATTGATACTGGTAATAAACTCTGCTGTATGGTCTTCTATTATCATTGTGGGATTATCTCTGCCGTAGAGCTTCCATTTGTATCTATATTCCGGTTTCCCTTCAAAATCAATCTTTATTGTAAATGATTCATCAGGGCAAATTGCCAGGTCTGAAGTATCTGTTTTGGCTTTGGGACGGCTCCACGATTCAACATTGATTTGTTCTTCCTGACTTGGACAGGAAATACCACCCGGCCATTTAACAATTTCCGATACTTTCAGGGAACCGTAATTAGCGCTGGTCTTATTGGAATCATTCCATATAACCTGAATTGTGTCAGCACCATCATTAGTATAAGGAGAGGGACGGCCGACTATGTTACCGCCGGTTATAGTCCATGTTATTTCTGCGTTATTACCATACGGATTGATTATATAATAGGTAATTGTATCTGCACTCCTTGCCTGTTCAATTGGAACCTGGGCAAGGGTATTCAATATGCTGAAGCTTAATACAAGCCCGATTAAATATTGATATCTGCTCTTTTTCAAGTTTCGATTCGATTGATTACCCTGAAATCTTCCCTCTGGTAATTAAATGTATAATCCTCAAGTGTTTTACGCTTCAACGAGCCGGTGGTTTATTAAATACTGATGATATATATATACAAATGCCAGTGACTTATATTACTTTATTCATGATGCAACATTACCAGCGCATCACTAAGTAGCTTGTTATTTTTTATCTGTTTTCTTTCCTCGATTCTCCCCGTTGACCCTGAAACCGGCTTTACAAAATGAAAAAAGCCATCTTTGTGTGGCTTTTTTTAATATATGCAAATATGGAAACTGTTCTGCAATACTATAAGAATAACGCTATGCCGATCCCTATTGAATAATTATTAAAGTTAAGCTTTATTCCCGGGCCCAACTGGTTATCTGTTATACCTTGTGAATATTGGCCTTCAAGGATAATTCCGGACCGCTCGTTAATAACATACATAAATCTTAAATTGTATATTACATCCAGGCTTAGTAAAAAATATCTGTAACTTTCGCTTATTTGTTCCGTTTCAATGTCCGTATTGCCTGTAAGATATTTCATGTGCTCTCCTTCACGGTGTGAATATAATAATATCCCAAGTCCGGGACGGACTGATCCTGCAATCCTGTATTTTTTACCAATCTCGATGACAGGAAAATATGACAGATCAATGTAACTTGACCGATAGTCGCAGTTACAGCCCTCCCAGAATCCTATTCCGCCACTTCTGTAATACAATGAGAAATTCTTTTGTGTGAAATCTAACCATGTTTCACAGTGCACGGCCTTTCCCTTGTCTTTATAATAAGTTAGACCTGAATAAAATGCTGGTTTACTGCCAAATTCCGGAGGACCGTAACGGTAGCTTCCAGTAACACCTATTTCGTAAAGGAAGGACTGATTATATCCTGCAGTAAAATGAATTGTCTTTTGTGAGAACAGGATATATCCTGAAAAGGTGAAAAGTGCTATAAGAGCAATTTTCTTCTGCATGATTCTGATTTTAAGATTATTTATTAAACAATAAGATAAATAAAAGCTTAGAAATGTTTCATAATCAGTCTATACCCTGCTTATCAGATATTCTTTCCAAAAGCTTTCCGGCAGTTAATATCCTGTTCCTTTCTGATAGTATGTCCTTTAATGCTCAAATCAATTGCATTATTAACTGCGAGTACGATTTACAATTTGCAAATAACTTAATCCTGTCAGCATAATATGAACCAGGAATTTTACTTGACCTTTTAAATATTACCTGACCATATATTTACATAACAAATGTATTAAATAATCCTGCTGATATCAAATAATAACATACAATTTTATGATTGGTACAGAAAAGAAAAAAGGCCTGGGAAATCGTGCCTTTTTAATAACAATATTATTCATCTGTATTAC
>CAZFHF010000540.1:0-1955 GCA_964518655.1 uncultured Bacteroidales bacterium
CCACTAATCGCTTTTTCTTTGATAAAACCTTCTCCAGCAGCTGGGGTATTTGTAAACCAGAGTACTTTCATAAAATACTATTTATAATTATCTAAATAAAACTACTTAGGTCGGTGTTTCCAAAAACCTGTTATAATAAGAAGTTTTAAATATAGCAATAATTTAAAAACATACTCAGATTAGTAGCATTGTAACGTTAAAGATATGCTTTCTTTTATTAATAGTTTTTAGTAGCAGTGGTTTCTTTAAATACGATTAGTAATGTTAAATAATAATTTAAATAATAATGAATCAATATAATTAAATTATAAAGTCATTGTTGTATTATTAATATTTGTGATATACTACTTTTGTCATTATTAACATATATGACATATATACCATCTGGAAAGCCTGATATATCGACATCTATATCAGTATTTTCGTTCATATTATGTATTTTACCTTGATAAACCAACTCACCAAGAATATTCAGCACTTGAATATCAGTATACCTGTTAGTATTACAAAATCTGATATTAAATTTGCCATCTGAAGGATTGGGATACACTATCAGATGATTTTCTAAATCGGTTTTATTTTTATGACCAAATGAATATGTATTGATATTATTTGCTTCAAATATTCCAATATCAGGAGCACTACCTGTTGGAACAATATTACCAGTGTAGTCTTCATTAATTCCGACAAATTTACCAGCATCAATAGCAGGGGATCCGGGTAAGACATTAAAATTATCATTTAGAATATCAATAAACATAGGATTGATATTTAATGAGTTTATATCCAGCCCTTCATTATCTTGATAACTATTCAAATTGCTGTATTCATCATCAGCAATATTTATAAAACCTTCATATTCAGGGAAAAATATATTATTATCTGATATTATTTTATGCATTTCATGACTTATAGCAATATCACCAGATTCAACCAGGTAGAATATATTATTGTAAAGAGTTATTGAGGCGTCTTTTGTAGACACGCAGGATGAATTATTAAAAAATACATTATTGTAAACATAGGCTTTAGACAAATTACCTCCAATATTAATGGCCTCTGTATGACCTGTAAATATATTATAGAATATTTCTGTGCTTACTGTAGAAGAAAATATTCCTGTTATCTTATTAAGGAATTTATTGTATTTTGCGGTAGTCTTTTTACTGCCAATACTTCTTATTCCATAGTCAGATCCCTGTAGAATACAATTTTGAATAATGTTATTGTCACATGAAGAACCTAATATATAAATACAACTAATAGCTTCATTACTAATAATATGGAGATCCCTGATTGTGATATTACTTTTTTCAAATATCCTGATTACAAAATCAGTTGACAAGCTGCTTATTTCCGAAGTATTACCTTCACCATAAGATCCAAGATTTACATTATCTGAGGTTATATTTATTTTTTCTTCAATTGCATGTGTGCCTTTTTTTTGTAAATATGAATAACCTTCCTGCCATTTTACATCATGCCATGAGTCATACGGGTGAGTATGTGAACCATTCTCGAGAGGATCATTATTATTTTCAGGATCAATAAAGATTATTTTCTCTTGGTTTGATATTATGATGATCAGCTCTCCATTTACGCCTGACCCGTCATTAGCTATTGCCCTGGCAGTCACTGTACCATTTGAAACAGCAGTTACAAGTCCGGTTGAACTTATCGTAGCCATATCTGTCCCATTTTGAATTGACCAGGTTATGCTCTTGTTCGTAGCATTATCAGGTAATACTAAAGAGATTAATTGTAAAGTGCCATCGTCTGTAGTTATAACCGTTTCTCCTCCTGCTCCGATTACTTCGATGCTTACTACTGGTATAATCTGGTTCGATATTGTGATAATCAGTTCTCCGTAAACACCTGACCCGTCGTTAGCTGTTGCCCTCACAGTCACCATACCATTTGAAACAGCAGTTACCAGTCCGGTTGAATTAATGGTT
>CAZFHF010000541.1:0-1945 GCA_964518655.1 uncultured Bacteroidales bacterium
GATCCAAGAATAATGCTGGACAGGGCAAATATAGTATTTAACTGGTTAAACAGGCGTGTGAATAAGTACAGGCATGCTTTTTCTATCCTTTTTTAAACTCATTGTATCTTTTTTTGCAAAGTTCATCCAACCTGAAAAACATTTGGGTTACCCACCTGATAATGTTAAGCAAGCTTTGCTGTGTCTTAACCGTGGATAGCCTGTCTATTATCGAATTGATATCATATATATGAGTATACTTTGAATAATCATAACCTGTCCTGAAAAACTCTTCCAGTTCGGCCTTATTCCAGCTCTTGTAATGCTTTGTACGGATTACATCCTGTAATAATGTTAAAGGCTCTGACAGGTGATAGATAAAGAAAGGTTTATACCTGACAGGCAGCGGAAAATGGCCCATTTTATAAGTACTCAGTCTGGGATTGCGGTAATATGATGCCATAAAATGATACTTGTGGGAAAATGTCTCTTTATAGCCAAATTCATTGTATAGATTTATCAATTCCAAATTGTTGAAAGGAAAAACGCTGGAAGAACCGGTGTATGATCCTGTTGCAAACCGGCAATCATTATAAAAATTTCTTATATTCTTATAAAAATAGTAATATGAATCCTTTAAATTGAGGTTACTGAAATACCGGTCAAATACATTTGTGAACCTGGACTTTATATTGTCTATTTCACTGTCACTTAATATTTCTTTCAGCAAGCCATAATCAAAACCTGTGAATATGAATGTAAAGAAGCGATTGATGAACTGATCCTTAGACGCTGAGTTCATCATATAGCGATGGTTACCATATTGCCTGCGCGAAAGGAAATTCCCAAATGAGCCGTAGAATATAACCGAATCTTCAATATAATTATTAATAAAGGTTATCACATCTACCATTCCGTTGGTCAGATAAAATATATTATTATAGGTATCTCCTGTTAAATCGGGGAATTCCTTACTGTCAACAAGTTTCACATTAAAATCCCTGCATATTTGCCCTGCTACCTTTGCATCTTCTGTTGAATAGGCTGAGTTGGTAATAGCTGCTGTTATATCTCTTCGTCTTTGTAAAAGACTATTAAATACAATCCTTGTATCAGCTCCGTTTGTGAGGGTAAGGTAAATATCCTTATCCTGCCCTTTATTCAGGACATAATCAATGAATTTTCCGAAAATCGTGAAGTATTGCTCCATTACGTCCTTGCCTGATTTATATTTCATTAACTGGTGCTCTCTGATATGTACATGCTCTTTTCTGTCCATATTCTTTAAATCAACTGAAATAAAAAAGTCAGGACCTACTGTAAAAGTATTTTTAAATTGCGTCTCAAAAGTTAAAGCGACCCTTGTAAAGATAAAGTCATTAATATAATCAGTATTATACTTCGTATTATCGTCATAGAAAACGGCCAGGAGCGAAGAGATAATCAGGAGTCTATTCTTGAAGCTGTAAAAATATTTCTTTAATCCGATAATGTCATTATATAAAAATACCCTGTTAATATTTTTATCATATAAAATTGCATTGAAACTACCATTTATTTTTAACATATGTCTCCTGAATTCATTCTCATCCGAAATGCTTTCCAGATCTGCACTGTCTAATTCCTGAAAGAAATCCCCTGTCATAAAGAAAAATCTTTCCTCATTATTAAAGAGAAATGTTTTATTTAATATATGATTGCTTTCATTATAATGGGCTGTAATATCACTAAAAGCAGCTGTCCTGAAATTCCTATTATCCGGGAACAAGTATTTCCTGTATTTTAATGCTAATTTACTGAATTCAGTTTTGTTAAGATCCTGGTTTATACATATAACAAAAGCTGTCCTTTTAAGATTATCAATCAAATTCATGTTCTGTTTTTGAAAAAAAGTTACTAAATAAAAACTATTTTAAATAAATAAGTTTAATGCTCTTATCTGAAGTATTGATTCTAATTTTGAAAA
>CAZFHF010000542.1:0-1942 GCA_964518655.1 uncultured Bacteroidales bacterium
GCATATCCCGATGATAGTTTCAGCATTAACGTTCACATTGATTACAATTCAAAAACACTTGGACACCAGTATGCTACATTAAAAAGTATTACCGACTTTGAATCGGATATTTCACAGTGCAGGACATTTGTTTTTTTACATGAACTGGAACATCTTCTGAAAAATAATCTTATTAAAGGGGGAGATCTTGATAATGCGATAGTTATTGTTGACCGCAAAGTATCACAGGAAGAAATTGATAAACTTGCAACCCTCTTTAATAAACCAAAAGTAAATGTTAAACCTGAAGGGATATTAAACAATGTAGAATTGTATTTTAGTAATGAGCCGGCACGCCACAAATTACTTGATTTAATAGGAGATATGGCATTACTTGGAGTCAGGCTGAAAGCCAGGGTTATTGCTCTTAAGCCGGGACATTATATTAATACCGAGTTTGTAAAAAAAATAAGAAAGAGGATTAAGAGTGAACTGTCCAAACCTAATGCCCCATATTATGATCCAAACAAACTGCCACTGTTTGATATCAAAGGTGTAATGGAAAGATTACCACATCGTCCGCCATTCCTGCTGGTAGATAAAATAATTTATATGGATGAATGGACGATTTGCGGAGTGAAGAACACCACTATGAATGAAAGTTTTTTTGTCGGACATTACCCCGGGGAACCAATTATGCCGGCAGTGCTTCAACTTGAGGCAATGGCACAGGTAGGAGGTATATTGTTAATGAGCCAGGTCCCGGATCCTGAAAATCATCTGCTTTATTTTCTGAAAGTTGAAAACGCCAGATTCAGGTATAAGGTTGAACCGGGTGATACCCTGAAAATAAGGATGACCCTGAAAGAACCTGTGAGACGCGGACTGGCATTAACATACGGACAGGGATTTGTTGGGGATAAGCTGGTGGTTGAGGCAGATTTTATGGCCCAGATAGTGAAAAAATCCGAAAATAATTAACTTTATAGGATTAATTAGTATATATTTCATTTCCTTGATTTACACTTTTTTGTATTAATTTAATAAATATGAGCCAGCCGTTTTCAAATATTCATCCAAAAGCAAAGATCGCGAAAAATGTTACTATAGAATCATTTGTTACTATAGCAGAAGATGTTGAGATAGATGAAGGTACGTGGATCGGACCAAATGTTACAATTCTGGATGGTGTTCGTATAGGTAAAAATTGCAAGGTATTTCCGGGTGCAGTATTATCTGCAATACCGCAGGATCTCAAATTTAAGGGTGAAAAGACAATAGTTGAAATCGGAAATAATACAACGATCAGGGAATGTGTGACAATTAACAGGGGAACAGATGCAAAAGGAAAGACACAAATAGGAAATAATTGCCTGCTTATGGCATATGTTCATATAGCTCATGATTGTGTTATCGGGAATAATGTTGTCCTGTCAAATAGTGTGCAAATAGCGGGGGAAGTTGAGGTAGGTGACTGGGCTATATTAAGCGGAGTGTCAGTTGCACATCAGTTTTCAAGAATAGGAAAACATGTTTTTATCAGCGGCATGAGCGGAGTACTTATAGATGTGCCACCCTTTGTTAAGGCTGCCGGAATTCCCGTGGCCTATATCGGAATTAATTCTACAGGGTTGCGCAGAAGAGGTTTTTCAAATGAGAAAATTAACGAAATTCAGGATATATACAGGGTTTTTTATCATAAAGGCATGAATAACTCCCAGGCTATTGAATATCTTCAGGATAATTTTAAGGTCACTGAAGAAAGAGATGAGATAATACAGTTTTTTGAAACATCAAAAAGGGGAGTAATAAAAGCCCGCCAGGGTGAAAATCTGTTTGGTCAGAATTTTGAATAAAATGTAAAACAGCTCCTGCACTTCAGAACAACCTGCCAGTTAAATCAATTTACCTTTTCAACCCGTTCCAGCCCTGTGCTCTAAGCTCAGTCATACTACCATCATCA
>CAZFHF010000543.1:0-1927 GCA_964518655.1 uncultured Bacteroidales bacterium
TGAGGTTCCAGTTCAGAAACCACCCATGAGTTGTCAGCAAGTTCATCTTCGAGTTGGTTTGCATGCCATCCTGAATAACCAAGGAAAAATCGCACCTGATCCCTGCCAATATTTCCGGATTCAATGAGTTTTTTAATAACCTCAAAATTTCCGCCCCAGAATATGTTTTCCAGAACTTTAACACTTTTTGGAACAATATCTCCCAAAGTATGCAGATAATGAAGTGTATTTGTATTCACCGGACCGCCAAGAGAAATAAGAGCATCTGTCTTGGGGAAATCCTTAATTACATCGTTAGCTTGCAGATCAATAGGTTTATTAAGGACAAATCCAACGGCACCTTCAGATGAGTATTCAGTCAACAAAACTATTGACCGCTTAAAATAGTTATCCTGTAAGAAAGGTTCGGAAATCAGCACCTTTCCCTTTGCAGGAGCTATATTTTTATCCGTTTCGAAAAAACTATAATCCAGATTCATAACAGCAATTTTTCACTACTCCTCAAATTCTGTTCCAAAACTATAAAACGAATTGACAAAATTATAATAAAATATATTAAAAAATCCTGGCAAATCTTTTAAATAAAATTATTTACCTTGGCAAAATATTTACATTTGATCCTATTATTAAATAAATATGAGAGACACAAAATCTCCATCACTTCTTCAGGCACTTATCCCAATAATTTTCCTCGCATTATTCCTTACCATTAATGTTCTGGTTTTTAAGGATAATACTCTTTCAGGGGCAAATCAGATAATTCTTCTCTTATCCGCAGCGATAGCAGGATTAATTTCGGTGCGCTTAAAAGTAAGCTGGTCAGTATTGTTAAATTCAATAAATAAAAATATAAGTATTGCAATGCCTTCAATACTAATATTGCTGATAATCGGCTCACTTTCAGGAACCTGGTTAATCAGCGGCATTGTACCAATGATGATTTATTACGGAATAAATATTATTCATCCGAAGATATTTTTATTCACAGCACTTATTGTAAGTGCCATAGTTTCACTGGTTACCGGCAGTTCATGGTCAACAATAGCAACAATAGGTGTAGCATTGATAGGTATCGGACAAACCCTGGGAATAAGTACGGGAATAATAGCCGGAGCAATTATTTCAGGTTCTTATTTTGGTGACAAAATGTCTCCTCTTTCTGACACAACAAATCTTGCTCCGGCAGTAGCCGGCACCGATTTGTTCACCCACATACGATATATGATAGTAACCACAGGGCCGTCAATGATTCTGACATTAATTGCTTTTTTCATTATCGGATTCACAAATAATTATGATTTGCAGGAAACAAATATTGAAGGCGTGCTTAAAGCTATTGACAGTACTTTTAATTTAAATCCTTTACTATTGCTGGTCCCGGTAATACTTATAATAATCATAATTAAAAAAGTGCCTGCTTTGCCTGCTCTTTTAATTGGCACCCTTCTTGGAGCTGTTGCAGCTCTTATATTTCAGCCACAGTTAATTCAACATATTACAGGAGAAGGAGTAAGCAGATTAAATGCTGCTTATGTTACTATCATGCAGGCTATGTTTGGAGATACATCTGTTGATACTTCCAACAAAATGATGAATGAGTTATTCGCAACAGGGGGGATGGCCGGTATGTTAAATACGGTATGGTTGATTTTATCAGCAATGGTTTTTGGCGGAGCAATGGAGGCTGGTGGTCTGCTTGAAAAAATAACAAGTTCCATAATTTCTATGGTGAATTCTACAGGCTCACTTATTGCATCAACAATAGCAACATGCATATTCTTTAATATCACTGCATCTGACCAGTATATATCAATAGTAGTACCCGGAAGAATGTTCTCACAAACCTTCAAAGATATGGGGCTTAAACCTGAAGTATTGAGCAGAACCCTGGAAGATGCAGGTACATTAACCTCAGTATTGGTACCAT
>CAZFHF010000544.1:0-1915 GCA_964518655.1 uncultured Bacteroidales bacterium
ACTGTTAAATGGTATAAAAATAATTTATAATTTAAACGTTGCGCAACAAGCACATGGTGTATAATGCATTGGCTTTGTTTTGGCACCGTGGATACGAACGCCCGCCGAAAGCGAGTAAATAAGCCACTTTTTTGTATCTTGTTAATCAAAAACAGTGCGATGCAACGCCAACGACATCATACACCCAACCGTTAGCAGCAATAAATTTATACTCTAACCGTTTTATATAAATGTAAATCAGCCGTTATTGTAAATTTATTTTGTCATGAGAAATTTATTAGTTTCTCTACTTCTTTTATTTAATTTAATGGCTTTTGGTCAGAATTTAGATAGCCAAAAAGAAGATTATGTTCCACATTCTTTAAAAAATTCAATCGAGTTAGAATTATTTGGGCATGGTTTATTTTATTCTCTCAATTATGAAAGATTAATATTGAATTTTAAAAAATTTAAAACATTAGGACAGATCGGAATTGCATATTATCCGGAACACGCAGGGATAATCCCCTTGTGGGTACCTATGTCAATCAATCAACTAATTTCATTCGATTCTCATCATATCGAACTAGGGATAGGACACGTAATACATAATGATGGGGACAAATCAAACTATGAAGCATTTGGCAGTTTTAAAGTCGGATATAGATATCAAAAGCCTGGAAGTCGACTATTATTCAAGATAGCTTTTACACCATTAATTGATTATTGGAGCACAGTAGTAACAGAAAATTATCATGATTTGCCGATTGAATTTCATCCTTCAGGCGGAATAACATTAGGTTATAATTTTTAGTTATTTATTTACTGCTGCTAACACGGCGTATACCGCATACCGCCTGGTGCTATTTGATAAGTGGTTAATATTATTTAACTTGTGCTTAAATTTATAAAGTTAAAGCAATGAACAATGCCGGCACGACGGCATACACCGGGACCGTTATAAACAATTATTAAATATGAAACATTATGTGTTTCTGACAATACTTTTAGTTTCATTTAATACTATATATTCTCATGAGTATGATTCTTTGGTTGTAGAAAATAAATTATGGTCTGAAATAGTCTATATTTTTAACTTTTCCGGAGATGTAGATGGCATCCTTACAACATATTACAAATTTGAAGGTGATACTAATATTGATGGAAAGACATATAAAATATTATATTCATGTTATGCAGATTCTCTTATGAAATACTGGAATATTGAATCTTTCTTAAGGGAAGATTCTATGAAAGTATACGAGTATGACCGGTCTGAAGAAGTAGAAGTATTATTATATGATTTTTCATTATTACCTGGAGACACTATTTGTTCTGGATCACCTGTTGGAAGTGTCTGTTATTTCCCATATGTTGAATCAATTGATACTATATTAATAAATGGCAGATTAAGAAAACGCATATTTTTTTGGGAAGAAACTTGGATTGAGGGTATTGGCAGTATTTTTAGACCATTTGAACCATTCGCAGTAATGGTAGATATTAGGTACGAATTATTATGTTGTCAGCAAAATAATGATATAATTTATAATCATGAATACTATAGTAAATGTTTTATAGAATATATTACTGGTTATGAGGTTTTTGAAGTAAATCCTATTGAAATAATTAAAATAGAACCAAATCCTTTTTCAGACTATACTTATATATCAATAAATGAAAATATTTCTACGAATTATTATAAATTGATATTATTTAATTTAGATGGCAGAATAATAAAGGAAATTGATATAAAAGATAATCACGCTGTATTGAATAGAGAAAATTTGATGCCAGGTATATATTTAGTTAAGATTATGACTAATGAAGGAAGTATTCTCCATACTAAAGTGATAATTAAGTAATAACTGTTTATAATATATAGGACTTTAAGCGGCACGGAGTGCCAAGCGTGAAGGCCCGGTTGAACTAAATC
>CAZFHF010000545.1:0-1912 GCA_964518655.1 uncultured Bacteroidales bacterium
TTATACACAGGGAGGAAATATTATTATCTCTGGCCTGGCATTCAGCTCCTCAGAAATTTCCGATATTTATGCCTATGCTGGGACAGATATTATTGTTTATAAGCATTTTTGAATTTCTCTATGACTATTGCCTGATTTTTATTGATCAAATGGTTCCATCACCGGCAGGAATTTTACCTGTCTTTTTACTTAATATTCTCATTATAGCATTACTTATCACTGCATTTATATATTTTTTCAGGAAATCGCAAAAAGAATGTAAATATTTTATTTTACTCATAATTCTTCCGGCATTTATAACTTTCTATATTTTAGATATTGTACGTAATGGCTTTACATCTTTCTGGTGGCGATACCAGATTTTTTATGTCCCCGGAATATTTCTGGTTGTTACCTTTATTATATATAGAAAGATAGAACGTGGAAAGCTTCTTTTTACAGGCATATATATTGCATTAGTGATACTTGGCATAGTTTCCATTTTTATTATTTCCAAATCCAGGTACTGGTATCTGGGCGGTTATTGGCAGCAGGTATATATTGAGGATGCACGCCTGTTCTCAAAGGCAGAAAAACCCCTGCTAATAACAGATTTTTCATTCAGGGAAGGTATGGTGGACTTTATGGTTGTAATAAACGAATGCAAATCTGAAAATATTGATATAATGCGTGTATCTCCGAATATTAAAAGTATGAAAGAAAAGCTTTCAGGTAAAGATTATTCAGAAATATATGTTTTTCATGCATCTGACGAGCTTGTGGAAAATTTAAAAAATCAGTTCGGAGAAAGAATGGATTCGCTGAAAATTAAAGATATTTCACCTGTTTGGGAAATAAAAAGTTTTTTCAATCAGTAGAATTCGATAAAAATTAAGGTTAAGCGTCCTTGCTAAATTGAACTAAAAATGAAAATACATTTTTCAGATAATGAAGAATCACCTGTAGCTGAAATAATTTCTGATAAAATTGTTATCAGTGATGTGCAGGACGCTTTGGATCTTATGGCTGAGTGTGACTATCAGGGTTCAAGAAAGATAATCATAAATAAGAAGAATATTATTCCCGGCTTTTTTAACTTAAGCACAGGAATAGCAGGAGAAATACTGCAAAAGTTTTCTACATATAAGGTACAGCTGGCAATTGTCGGAGACTTCTCACAATATACAGGTAAAAACATGAGGGATTTTATTTATGAAAGCAATAAAACAGGAAAAGTTATATTTGTAAGCACAGTTGAAGAAGCTAAAGAGAAACTGGCAACAAGAAACCAGTAACTTAAAAAAATATGAAGCAGACCGGAAGCACTAATATATCATCTCATCAGGCAACCGCCTTGAAGATAAGGAACCTGACTAAGCGTTTTGGTGACTTAAAAGCTGTGGATGATTTATCGCTGGAGATTAACAAGGGTGAGATCTTTGGCTTATTAGGACCTAACGGTGCAGGAAAAACAACAACTATAAACATGATCTGCGGGTTATTGCCACCTTCTGGCGGTTCAATTGATTTTTATTTTCATAACGGCAAAGACCAGAAATCATTAATAGGATATTGCCCGCAGGAAAATATTTTTTACCCGAAATTAACCTGCCTGGAACAGTTAATATTTATAGGCCGGATGTACGGACTTTCTTCAAATGTATTAAAATCAAGGGCAAATGAATTATTAGAACTTTTGGGACTGAAAGAAAAATCCCGGATAAAAGCAAACAATTTGTCCGACGGAATGAAAAGGAGGCTTAACATTTGCCTTGCCCTCATCCATAATCCTGAACTGCTTATCCTTGATGAACCTGAAGCCGGGCTGGACCCGCAAAGCAGAGTTCTTGTGCGCGATTTTATTAAAGAAACAGGCAAAGAAAAAACAATAATACTTACTACCCATAACATGGACGAAGCAGACCGTATGGCC
>CAZFHF010000546.1:0-1907 GCA_964518655.1 uncultured Bacteroidales bacterium
TATCTGTTCAATGATTTTATCGATTTTATCATGTGTTTTTTCGGCAACCCAGTTGTTTATAGTGTTTATTGTTGCAGGATCGGCAAAGTTCATGGCTCTTACCTCGGCATCATAATAATTTATATTGGTGTTAATAAAATCCTGTTCAACAGTAATATCATTTCTGTACCATATTGAGTTGGCAATTTCAAGTATAACTTTCGGATCGACGGATTTTAATCCGTTCATCAGGTTATTGTATATTTCGTTGATCTCATCAATAGCCAGGCCCTCTTTTTTCAATGTTGCTTCCATTGCTTCCCTGGTTGCTCCGTCAGCACCGTTATATGTCATTGCCAGGGCCATTGAAACGCTAAATGGTGAAAATACTATGTTGCTGTTATCACTCTGAAGTGCCAGCAGCTCCCTGAATAATTCAAGTCCAAACTCGTTATCCGACTGTATAAGTTCTTCGGTACTTTTAGTAATCTTTATTTCCGTACCTTCAGGCTTACTGTCATTTATTTCACATGAATATACAAATAACAGTAAAACAATGATTGATAATATTTTATATATTGCTTTCATTAATTTAAAACTTTAAGTTTGTATCGATTTAACGTCTTATAGAGGGAATATGCCCGCTAAAGGTTGCGTTCATAAGAGATGTTTTTAATGTTTACGCAACCATTTCTTATAACGATACATCTGTATATTGGCACCTGTTATAAGATAACATATTAATTTAATAATTTTAACATTAGAATTAAAAAAGTTTCTCACTTAAGTTGGTTGATAAGTTAAATAATATAATTAAAGGCTGCCAGAGGCGTGATCCCAACGCTCAAAAGGAATTATATGAGATATTTAAAGGTAGCATGTTTGGGATTTGCCTGCGATATGCCGGTGACTATAATGATGCACAGGATATTTTACAGGATGGATTTTTAAAGGTTTTTGAAAAAGTACACCAGTTTCAGTTTAAAGGTTCTTTTAATGGCTGGATAAGAAAGATAATGATAAATACTGCACTGGAAAGGTTCAGATCAAAATACCAGATGATAAATATAGATGACAATATTAAAGAAGTAGACAGGAAGGAAAGCAGCGATGTATCAACTGAACTTATAGTAAAGGAATTATTCAAAATTGTGCAGGAGCTTTCGCCAAAATACAGAATGGTGTTTAACTTATATGCTATTGAAGGGTACTCACATAAAGAGATAAGCAAGATGTTAAATATTTCTGAGGGGACATCAAAATCAAATCTGTCAAGAGCGAGAGTAATACTGCAGCAAAAAATTAAAAATTATAATAAGACATCTATTCAAATTAACTGAATATATGACAGACAAAAGTGAAAATATCGACAATTTTTTCAGAAACAAACTGGAAAATTTTGAAGAGACTCCTGATTTAGTTGTCTGGGAGAATATTTCCGTACAACTTGAACGGAAAAAGACAAGAAGCCTTGTATTCCTGGTAAGCAAAGTAGCAGCAGGAGCGGCATTATTGGTTGCTTTGGGATTGGGATACTACCTGTTAAACAGGCAGTCTTCACAGGATTATGCTGAATCAGCTGAAGTAAAAGGAGAACAGGAGTATGATAAAACAGTAATTTCTGCTGTTGAGCCTGATGATAATGAAAGCAGGGAAGTATCAAAGGAGAGTTACCCGGACAAGCTTGATGTGTCAGCTGAAAGAGTGGCTGAGGTGCCTCAGAAATCACAAAAAGCGGGAAAGGCTGCAAAGGATTATAAAAGCAAGTCAGAAATACCCGTAAAGCAGGCATTTGTTGAGGATACAGAAGATATAGCATTCTTTGCAGTTTCTGAAGAGGATGATCAAAAAGCGGAGGATAATGTATACAGTGCTCAAATGATTACTATTAATGAGATTGAGAATCCTTATCATAAGGATTTGCAGAT
>CAZFHF010000547.1:0-1894 GCA_964518655.1 uncultured Bacteroidales bacterium
GATTTTAAGGATTTGGAGAATCGAAAGAAATATATTGGTTTCAAATATTTAGGCGAGAGGCATCTTCGGTATTATAAGATTTAAATCTTTCCAAAAGAGTTTGGTTTATTATTTCGTTCTTTGTAAAAACACCCTTGATTTTTTTTGGTTTTTTGCTTATGCTAAAATATAAGGAGGAAAAAGTGAAAAAATCAATTTTTTTTGTATTTCGTATTCTTAAAATAAGTTCTTTTCTTTTTGCCTTAATTTTAATCTTTGGTTGTGCTTCTACTAGTCAGAAAGTTTCTAACATTACTCCTGCGGAACTGATCTTTTCTACACCTAAGGGTACTACAACTGTTGGTTTAGAGCCTATGAGTAAGAGCAACTCGGTTAAATCAGAGATGCTTAATCTTAGTCCTGAAGAAAGGAATATTTGGAAGGAACTTTCAAAATTCAGAACATTTTCTGTAATGCCGATGTTAAAATTTTTAACCGTGACGGGTGGATTAAATTATGAAACTTTAGATAACACTGAAAAAGAATTACTTGACCGGTTCTCTTTTTCTGGTCGCGGGACCGAAAATAAAATTTTGTTTGAATTAAGAAATTTTTTAGAAGAGAAAGGTTATTTGTTTGTCTCTATTGATAAGAATCCGGATGTAATATTCGCTATAGCGGGATACGTTCACAAGGAATCTGTAAAAGTTCCAGCTTCCTCTTATTCTTTACCTATGTGGGTGCCGAGTAAAATAATCAATAGTCTTTCAACTAGTTCAGGTAATTTCAGTTTTAATATGCTGGGAGACTATAGTGAATATGGCTGGGGTTTTTGGAGTTCTTCAACTAAAGGTACTATTCGTGTACCGGGGCACTTTAAAACAGAAACCGTTACTCTTCCCGGATATTCAAAAATGGATTATTATCCTAATATATTAATTTTAGGCCATAAGATTGTTGAAGACCTCCCGATTTTTCTTTCTAGCGCAATAGGGCTTTCTGAAAATCCGGATTTTTCAGTTAATGCACAATTTGTATTAAAATCTTTAATAGAAGATTTGGCAGAAGGAAATTATAATCATGATAAAAATACAGTTAAGAAAAAAGTTGGTATTGAAATATCTATCTTAACGAATGATGGAGAAGATTATTTTCCTACTGTAATGGATGTAAAGGAAGGCTCACCTGCTTATCAAGCTGGAATTATGCTTTATGACATGATTCTTGCAGTTAACAATAAAGAATTATCAAACGAGTCATATTCACAAGTTATAAAGTATCTTTCGTTATCTGCGGATAAGGTTTTGGATTTCTCTCTTTGGAGAGTTGATAAGAGGATAGATGTAAGAGTAGAGCCTTGGAAATAAAAAATTAAGCAGAAAGCTAAATAATGAAAATTTTTAAATCCTCCTTTTTTTACTAAAATATTCTCCTGGCAATGACTAAATTTTTCATTTACGCACGGAAATCCACAGACGAGGAAAACAAGTAGATTCTCTGAATCTAAGTTAATTAGTTAAATCGTTTAGTGGTCAAATAGTAAAAAACTATAAGTACTACAAGTTCTACATATGAGTATTAGGATTTCGGATTTGGGGGTTGGGATTTAGTTAAAACTAACAAAAAAATGACTGAGGGAATCTGCGTCCATATTTTAGGATTTAGGGGTTAGGATTTAGCAAAAACTTAAAAGTATTTATTCGTGATATTCGTGCAATTCGTTGTGCCTCTTTGTTGTTTTTTGTTAGCGGAAAGCCGAAAGCGGTAAGCTGTCAGCGAGGAAATGGCTGCTCACTCCGTACAATCTTCGAACTCTCCGCCTGACCTTTGAAAATACTATCTTCCAGACGAACTAAAAAGACGACTCCATCCCCCCACCCATACGGCTTGCCGCCCGCAACGCGGGCTGCCTTTG
>CAZFHF010000548.1:0-1880 GCA_964518655.1 uncultured Bacteroidales bacterium
CCATGGCAGCATATCCAGATCCAGTTCGGTTATTGCTACATCGCATCCTGCTTCATGAAATGCAATGATACTTTCTTCAAGCTCCTCAAGATCAGGATAATCTAAGCTATAATGCCCCTGCATACCTACCTCGTCTACTTTCACTCCTTTTGACTGTATATCCCGGATCAACTTTATCACGCCATTTCTTTTATGCGGACTGGCTATGGAATAATCATTATATATCAGCTTTGCTTCCGGATCAGCCTCCTGTGCATATTGAAAAGCTTTCAATACATATTCCTCCCCAATAATATTGTACCATATATTTTCACGAATCTTGCCATCATCTCCCACGGGTTCATTGATAACATCCCAGGCGTGAACACGTCCTTTATACCTTCCCACAACGGTTTTAATATGATCATGCATACGGTTAAGGAGTGTTTCACGGTCTGCCATATTTCCGGAATCGTCCTGAAAAACCCAGGGTGGTGTCTGCGAATGCCAGATGAGTACATGCCCAATAATATACATATTATTCTTCTCTGCCAGCTCTACAAATTGATCTGCCATTCTAAAATCATATTCACCGGGGAGCGGGTGAATTTTTTCCCACTTCATATAATTCTCATCTGTTACTGCGTTAAATTGTTCTCTAAAGATAGCTAGCCCAGCAGTATCAATACCGCATATTAAATTGCTATCCAAAGCAGTACCTATTAAAAAACAATCCTTATATGCTTCTTTTAAGCTTGGATTTTTCGAACATGCAACAGAGATAACTAAAATTATCAGAAAAAATACAATTAGATATTTTATTTTAAATTTTCTTTTATGTGATTTCATATTTATATAATTTAATACCCTATGGTTATATCTAATTAACATTAAAATTAATCTTGTCATAATAAAATCATCATTATAACATAATTAGTTATTTTTTCATCTTTTGGATGAACATCAGAAAAATTTGAATCATTTACGTCGTTCATTTAATTCAGCCTGCATTTGCAAATTAAATGTCCTGGTAATTTTATAAAAGAATAAAACAACTACTCCAACAAAGAAAGTAAATGCAGGGAATAAGCTTCCTGATAATCTTATACCTGTTAAAGCAGTAGTATCCTGCACAACATGTGGTACATATCCAAACGCATTAATTATCCATCCGCATAAAGCACCTCCTAACCCTAATCCTGCTTTCAAACCAAATACAACACCTGCAAAAACAAACCCTGTTGCTCTTCGGTTATGCTTATATTCACCATAATCAGCAACATCAGCCATCATAGCCCATAATAAAGGTATTGTCGGTGCATAAGATAACCCTCTTAAGAAGTTGATCAAGAATATTTCTCCAACTGCATCAGCTGGAACAAAAATAATTACTGCAGTTAACAGTACTGTTAAAAATAAACATACAATAAATGTATTACGTTTCCCAAACTTTGATGCTAATGGTTGAGATAAGATCATTACACCAACAACCTGAATAAGCATTCCCAACATATTGAAGAAACTAAAACCTACAGAAAATACATTACTCTGGTCTTCATTGGCAATTAATCCAAATGAATTTAAAACTTTATGCCACCAGCTATGGGATTCACCTGCAATATTTACCAGGTTGAATTTTTGCAGAAAACTGAATAAAGCATTTTTTTCAATATAATAATTAAAATAATAATACATAGCACTACCCCACATGGCCAGGGTGATAAAAATACATAAAGTAAGAATAAACATTATAATCCATGGCCGGTTACCTATAATATCTTTAATATCCTGCCGAATAGAAGTTTTTTGATTTACAGGAGGTTTAATACGTTCTTTTGCGCTGAAAAAGACAATAACAAAAAAGACTACAGCAGCTATGGCATACACTAAAATAGCCTTTG
>CAZFHF010000549.1:0-1877 GCA_964518655.1 uncultured Bacteroidales bacterium
TCAGGATAAACCAGTTCATAAGGGAAGGGCCCTTTACCAGGGATTTTTCCACAGAGTCTCCGGCCAGGGCTGCTGTCTGGCTGGGCTGTAATATAGTAAGTGCTTATATGGATAAACATAAAAAACTTACTATCAGCGATTTAATGCGCGAAACCGATTACCGGAAAATTCTTAATGAGTCAGGGTATAATCCTTAAATAACAAATCTCAAAAGACAATTAACAAATAAATCCCAAAATACAAATTATCAAAATTCAAACAATATAGTCTGATACCTGGAATTTGGAATTTGTGTATTATTTGTTATTTGTAATTTGATGATTGTGTTTTGTTTTTTTTTAAAGGTGTCTGCCCCCTTTTTTATTTCAAAGGCTCAGTGTGAATTGTTGCTTCTATGTCAAGTTCTTCCCTGATATTAGTCTCAATAATAGTAGCAATATTATGTACCTTATCAAGATTGTAGTCTTTAGGCAGGCGTATATGAAAAGTTATTTCAGTATGGTTTCCATACCTGTGAATATGAAGGTGGTGTAAACCGGTCTCAGCATTTGCTACCTTGTTTGATATCTTTTTTATCTTATTTATCAGTTCTGCATCAGGCTCTTCTCCGATAAGAGGGCTGATACCTTCATTTAATATGCGGTAGGAAGCATAAAATATAAGCAGTCCAACCAGGATACCCAGAACTCCGTCGATCCACCAGTAGTATTTCCCCAAAAATATACCAGCCAATACTACAACTGATGAAACGGCATCGCTGCGATGATGCCACCCGTCAGCGGTCAGTGATTTTAAATTTGTTTTTTTCCCTGCCCAGAAGGCGTACTGGGCAAGTACTTCCTTAAGAATAATAGAAATGATAGTAACAACGATTGCTATTGTTCCGTAATAAGCCTCTTCCCGGTTTTTGATTTTTTCAATGCCCTTGACAATAAATTCAAACCCGATAAGAGCCAGTATTACTCCGACAATTACTGAAGCGATAAGTTCAGCTCTGCCATGGCCAAAGGGATGTTCTTTATCAGCAGGCTTGCCTGATATCTTTACTCCGGCAAGTACAATGATGGAGCTTATGCTGTCAGACAAAGTATGCCATGCATCAGCTATTATTGCAATCGAACTTGACACAATTCCTGCCCAGTATTTAAGTGCAAATAATAATATGTTTACTGCAATGGAAATCCACCCTTCAAGACTGCCATAATAGTTTTGTCTTTTCTTTAAGTTGATTTTTTCAGTTTCCATTTTTAATTAAGCTCCATAAATGAATCTGCTTGTTATAGTCATTTCTCTGTAAGTATTAACAAAGATGATAAAACTCCCCGATCTTTGGTACGGAGAATTTACATGAAAGTTTGTACTTTAAAGCATTGTCATTGGCAAATTTTTCAAGCTCTTTCTCATCAAGGATTTTCTCATTATAGATTTTTTTGTCCTCATAACCGCTGTAATGCACAAGCTTCACTTCAGGAATGTTTATTTTTTTCAGCAAATCAATGATGCTGAATGGTATGCCTGTAAGGTCAGGATTGTCTTTCAGGAATTCATCAAAATAAGGATGCTTTGCAGGATAATATTGTTTTTCAAGCTGCGGTGCAATGAGATGTGAAAGGTATGCTTCCTTTTTCCATTCGGTTAAGAAATTACTTTCCTTATTATCTCCCGGATTTGTATTTATCAGGCTGCCATGATTTGATTTCGGGTATGAGAAGCGGTTATTGCAGTCTATATATATAACATTTGCATCTTTAAGAAATTCATAGTCATTTTTACGCAGAAGGGGGCACAGCATGTCACCTGTAAACACTGCCTTTGCACGCGAAGAATTGTTCCCCCGTATTTCAAATACCAGTAATGATGCGCCGTAACCACTTTCA
>CAZFHF010000550.1:0-221 GCA_964518655.1 uncultured Bacteroidales bacterium
GTGATGAGCACTTAAAATTGACTCTGCACTTGTCATATCTACATCATAGGCTCCTAATATCTCCCTGGGTTGTTGTGTTTCAGGATCAATACAGTAATAATTCGATTCATCATCAGTAATAAAATTATCAATATCTGCACAGGTAAGGTAATTATCCACAATTCTACCTCTTCCTTTACGCAATTCATGAACAGTTCCATATATTACATTAGGTGTTCCTT
>CAZFHF010000550.1:231-1862 GCA_964518655.1 uncultured Bacteroidales bacterium
TAATCCTACTTGCGGCAGAAGATCCGCTCGGTCATCACCTTTATTGCTGTATGGCGGAGGCTCAGTAGGTGTTGCACCTGAGCTGAAATTGCCTAATTTGCCATCCGATGCTTCACATACGTAAGCATATTCAACAACACGAGCATTTGAAGGTGAACCTTTTGTCTGCGGCCATCCTGTATTAAAGGTTAATTTTTTAACTCGTACACCGCCCCCTGGTATTCCAACTACATGTCCGGCTACAACAGGATTTTCTTTTTTTACAAATGCATTTGTAGAATAAAAATCCCAGTATTTCTTTTCAAATGGTAAAACATTACCAGTTGAATAACTGTCCCTTGATCTAATTGTACCAAATTCCTGCAAATAACGCCATGATAAATATCCATTATATATAGGGTCTGCGGGTCCCACTTCACCATCTTTATCGTATTTATAACATATATCAAGCAATTCACCGTCAACTGCTGCTTCTTCAGTTGTTATATTATTCTCCTAATCATAATATTTTATACTCTCCACATTTATATCAATATCTTCATTATCAGCACCTGTTCCCAGATCAAGTTTTCTTGCCCATGTTAATAAAAACAAATTAGGTGGTGACATTTCAGGGAACCAAAGTTCTTGTTGTGCAATATTAAAAGCGCTTATAAAACAGTCATCTCTGTGTTCTTCTTCTGTATGCAAAGGATCGTAATAATCAATATCATTTATACCATATTGATTCTGAATCCATCTGTGTTCCCAATATTTTTTATCATTCAGTCTTGATAATTTAAAATCAACATACCCTCGTTGACATGCAACTTTTGCTATTTCATCGTTATATTCTTTTTCAGAATCAAAGTCGGCTTTATCAGGAAATATAAATCCCTGATACTTTTCTTCTGGCTCATTATCCGGGCCTGTCTCCGGCCCAATTATAGGTCCTAAATCAATAGGAATATACCCGAAGAAATAATTATCTTCACCATTTTCTGTATAACCTTTTTGTACTCCACATCGAACATCTGTAAAATTCATCCAAACTGAAATAAACTGAAACGGATCAAAAAGCGCGATAAGATGCAAACGGTAATTTTCTCCATTATAAGGATTGTGATGTTTTCCATCTTTTTGCCAATCTCTAATCTTTTCGAAATCAGGATTAATCTGCCAATCATGTTCATTCGGATCTTCACTAACATCCCGGTATACTCTGAATACACTCATAACGCGTATCTCCAAATCTTCCCATCGATCGTCACCTTTTTCTATAAATTTTTCTTTATATGATACATCCCAACCTCCGAAACGGAGATAACTATAATTCGATTCAATATCCTTTTCCTGACTAATACATTTAAAATAATCCATTCCTTCAATATTTAAATCTGGTGCAACTTCATCATTTTTAACTATATCCGAAATATCATTCCCAAATCCCTCCATAATTGAAGGCGCAACAACTCTTGTTCTGCCAACATAAGTATAGTCATCACTCTCGTATTCAATATCTATTTCAGCGCCTGATGGCATTGCAATTGTTTTTAGAGACCATGCTTTTACATCCTCCGGATTTGTATTATGATCAAAACGGTCAGAATCAAGGTGGGCCATTATTATTCTGTGTTCTTCATCTACAGAAT
>CAZFHF010000551.1:0-1854 GCA_964518655.1 uncultured Bacteroidales bacterium
CAAAGCCTGACATCAATGGCATCTGGTGGTATCCAATATTTCCATGGATACAGGCTTTATTAATTATTTATTTCTGCCGTCTTGCTTGGGAAAATTGGTAAAATACTATCCACAGTAATTTAGAAATATTGAATTGATTTCTAATGAATAATAGTTGTACCTGAATAAAAGACAGATAGATAAAAAACCCTCTGTAAGGTGTGTTGATTAAAGCTAATCGGGAATCATATAAAGTGAAAGATGCTATAAGAAAATGGGAAAAACAAGAGGGAGTAAAATTTTTAAAAAAAGTTGGGGTTAGGCCGGGGCAAACTGTTTTGGACTTTGGCTGTGGAAGTGGAAATTACAGCATTCCTGCTGCAAAGATAGTCGGAGCCAAAGGAAAAGTATATGCCTTAGATAAAAATTCAGAAAAGTTAGATAAATTAGCAAAAAAACTGGAAAAAGAAGGTCTGGACAATTTAAAGCTGATAAAAAAATCAGAAGATGTTAATATTAGTCTTAAAGCAAATTCAATAAATATTGTTTTGATGTATGATGTAATCCATCTGGTAGGTAAAAATAATAGCAGCAATAAGAAAGACAGAGAAAAATTATATAATGATGTTTACAGGATAACTAAAAAGAATGGCTTAATTTCAGTTTATCCAACACACCTTAAAACTCATACAGATGTAAACAGAATTGATGAAATAAAAAAAGAAATTTTGAATTATGGCTTTAAATTAGAAAAAGAATTTTCAGTAAAATTAATTCATGATGATAATAAAGAAATCGGAACAATCCTGAACTTCAAAAAATAAAAGTTACAGTTATTTTAGTTTGGAAGAAATTTGATTAGATATAGTTGCTCAACTTCTTATTTTAAGGTGTGGCTAAAATGAATATAAAGTTTAAATATCACATAACAAGATTTACAGACCTTTTGGGAAAGTTAAGGTTTTATGACCTGTTGGCTAAATGGACAGCTGGGGAAAAAGGCAAAACGTTTCTTGAACGAATTGTTGAATTGGCAGAATTAAATGGAAACGAAAAAATCCTTGATGTGGGATGCGGCACAGGTATTTTGGCATGTAAAATTGCTAAAGAATATAATAACGTTTTACTATACGGCATTGATATTTCTGAGAACCTGATCAATTTGGCGAAACGAAAAGTAAGCAAAAATGGTTACAATATCGATTTCAGGGTTGGTTCGGTTCTTGAATTGCCTTACAAAAAAAATACCTTTGATGTAGTTCTTACAAGTATTATGTTTCATCAACTGGATATCGGGGAGAAACAAAAAGCCGTTGAGGAAATATACAGAGTATTAAAATATAATGGCAGGTATGTTGCCGCTGAGTTTGGCCCACAAGCCAAGACAAAATTTCAGAGGCTGATGGCAAAAGGTGATTGGACTCTTTACCCATCGCACTTAAAAGAAGCAGGCTTTAAAATAATCTATGAAGATTTGGCTGAAGCAATGTGGGGCAAGAAGGTTTTTTATCGAGTGGCTAAAAACAGCAGATAAAAAGGAAATTGAAGATTCTTACTAATTGCTTTATGATTATCATTAAATGCGCACAATGTAAAAGAAAAATTTTCAAATATAAAAAGATCGGAAAGGGTCGGGTTTTACGCTGTTATAAAGATCGAATCGTTCAATATTACACAATACAAGATCATGAAGGGGTGCAATGCGTATGTGGACAAATCATTGGAGTGGATGAAGGAAAATGGATCAAGATGAAGCAAAATGCTTTTGAATATAGTGGGAGTTTAAACAAAAAATGAATGCAACCATTATTTATGATAATACGGCAAAGAAAGGATTTCAATCGGGCTGGGGTTTTTCCTGTCTGGTAGACGGGC
>CAZFHF010000552.1:0-1843 GCA_964518655.1 uncultured Bacteroidales bacterium
GAGATTTTTAGCTATAAACACACGCAGTCTGTTTTTATTCTGCAATATCTCCTGGTAAAGGCTGTGATAATTATAAGCACGGCCGAATGATCTGTACAACCTACGGATATAATCCCAGTTGATACGGCCTGCAGGCATGTAATGTTTAAACTCAAGTGACGGATTATACCATAGCTTATAGCCGAGAATGCGGAAGACGTGGCTTCGTTCAGTATCCTCTCCTGCAACCATTGATTTTCCTATCCTTCCTTTAAGCATTAATTTGAAACCATTAGCCAGTGCAAAATCGTAAACAGGTTTTCGGATAATTGATCCTGCACCATAAATATAACCTCTTTTATCAGGCACATAACCTTCACTTTCTCCCTGCGGTCCGATTGCAAAAGCCTGCTCGATACTTTTAAACCATGCCGGAGGTTCCTTCTCAAACAATCCGATCCCCTTTCCACCGGCTATTCCCACTTCAGGATGGGTTTTCATTATCGTATATGCCTGTTTGATATAGTTGGATGATACATAATTATCATCGTCAACCATAACTATGATATCATAATTTGCTTTTTTGAAGCCTGTTCGTGTTGCATAACTCTGGCCTTGGTTTGCTTCGTGATATATGCGTAAAGGTACTGTGGAATTATTCCAGCTCTTCTTTGCTACTGACACTGTGTTATCTTTTGAGGCATTATCTACCATTATAACTTCCCATGCAATATCTTCAGTGTCCTTTTGTGCGTTCAAACAATCCAGTACCCCATTTATCCTGCTCTCGGAATTGTAAGAGCAAATAACTACACTTATACCTTTATTCATACTGCAATACAGTTTTTAATATATGATATGTTTTATACTTTATATATATTACTAATTTAAATAACCCTGATAATAATCCTTAATGTATTCTTTAAGAGCAATTCTCCAGTCTCTCATGATATTTATGCCGCGAACGTTTAGTTTTCTGTTAACCAGGCGCTCACATGGAGGTCTTTCAGCAAAATAAATATTACTGAAATAGTCAGAATGCACTGAAGTAAGTTTTACTTCATTCTCCAGCTTTAATACTTTGATAAGTTCTTCTGCTACTTCATACCTGCTGGTCTGTCCTCCGCACACCATATTGTATAAACCCCAGAACTCTTTTTCAATCAGCAATTTAACATTTCTGGCAAAATCATGTGTATATGTGGGTGTTCCATCTTTATCATCAACAATAAACAGTTCTTTTTTACCGTCTTTCAGCTGCTTCATAAGTTTCTGAATGAACTTCTTGTCTTTTTCCGGCCCTGATCCCATCATCCAGCCTGCGCGGCAAACAAGGAAGCGCCTTGCATTTTCAACCACAAATCTTTCACCCATATATTTTGAGCGGGCATAAACACCCAGAGGATTCGGCAAATCCCAGTCATCATACAGCTCTTTTTTCCCGTCAAAGATTCCTGCAGTGCTTATATACAGGAGTGGAATATCCAGTTCATTTGCAAGGTATACTGCATTTTCAACAGCCAGGGTATTTGTATTGTATGTATCGTCAGCATTTTTTTCGCAAAATTCCAGGTCAGTGTATGCTCCGAGGTGAAACAGGTAATCCGGGCGGAATTCAGCTACATCTTTCCTGTAGGCATCCAAATCCCTGAAATCCAGGAATGATAACCAGGTATCATTTACATCCTTGTCAGTGCATTTCAGCACGTAATCATTCTTGAACTGCTTATAGAAAGCCTCACCCAACATACCTCCACAACCGGCAATGTATATCTTTTTCATAAGAATTCAGTTTAAAAATTTATACTCAATTATTGTAAATATTTACTAATTTAATAAAATATTATTACCTTAATATCATTCA
>CAZFHF010000553.1:0-1837 GCA_964518655.1 uncultured Bacteroidales bacterium
AATCGTAATTTTCTTTGTTTGGGGAAAGATACTTTTGTTTCTTTTCTGAAAATGAGTAATAAACAAAGTTAACAGAATCAGATTTATGTATTATTGAAGTGTCAATGGATGCGTAATTATAACTTTGATATATAAAATTGTAATCAAAACTATCGACTTTTGTGAACAAAACTTTATATATAGGTGTAATAACTGATCCTTCTGATATTCCAATGATATATAATTTGTTTAGAGATATAAAGTTAATTGTATCTATCCATATTCCAACTGCAGTTAAATTCAGATTTCCATTACTAGCATCAAATTCCCAATTGGTTAAGTCATTGGAGCTTAATTCTTCATTAAAAGTGTTCATATTTGTTTTATGGATGAACAATCCTTTGGCAGAATTTACCCGGATATACCAGCCCTTTACACCACATTCAAAACCTAAATCCCAGTCTTGAATTGAGTTATAAGAAACAACTGTATTTGACTCGAAATCAAAATATGATTCATAATCACCAATATTATATTCTATTGTGGATATTTCGCCTGGATAAGGACTTACTTTTTTATCTTCCTCAAAACAGGCATTATAAATTAATAATGGAATTATACTATAAATATATATTCTGTAGCTCATTCTATGATTTTCTAATCATATATGAAATTTTTATAAAGTAGCTTCTTCCCCAACCAATCAGCATAGATTCAGGGCTGTCTCCATGAACATCAACAATGCCCGTAGATAAAATATTTATATTATTAAATAAATTTTTTATACCACCAGAAAGTTGAAATCTTCTTTTAAAAAAATAAGAATTAATAATGATATCCAGATTATGATAGTCGCTAATAAATGATTCCATTATTTCTCCTGAATTATCTTCTGCGTTAAACATCTGACTATAAAAAGTCCGTTTATCAGTATATTTATAATATGCAGATATACTTATCTGGTTATTTATGAATCCGTATTTTACTGTGGAGATAAAATCACCACTATAAACAAATTTGTTTAGGTTTGTTAGCCTTGAGGTCCCTGAAACAATTACACCTGTCTTCAAGTTGAATCTTGGATGATTTTTGTAATTAACTGTACATTCTAGACCGATTGACTTATGATAACCTTTTTCAATATTAAAATATTTTGCCCAAACCTGAACAGGATTATTAAGGTCTATTAAAAAGTCAATTTTATTTTTTATTTTATAGTAAAATATACCTGCTTCAAATAATAAAGAATGTGTTTTATAGAAAACAGGATAGTCAATAGTAAGCAAAAAATTATTTGAAAGTTCTGCTTTTAGGTTTTCATTGCCAAATACCCTGTGGTTCATATCAACAAATTCCATATAAAGTTCTTTAAGGGAGGGTGCTCTGAATCCTTTCCCGTATGAAGTTCTGATTTGCAATTTTTGTAATGTTATTTTTGTGTTTAATGAATATACAGCAGGTGCAACATATTCGGTATTATAAATAACACGCACTCCAGGTTGTATATCTATATAGGTAGCCGGAGAATAAATAAAAGTTCCAAAAATCGCATAGTCGCCAATTCTTTTCCCTCCCTTAATTCGCTTTCCAACTCCCGTTTCAAGATTAATATCGTAACCTGTTTGCAACTCAAAATTTCTTTTATTATTATAATTTAAATTAATCCTGTTATTTAATAGACTGAACTTTGTTGTATCATGAAGTTCCGGATTTAATGAAAGACTTTTTACCAGATTTACCAAATCATTATAATAAGTTACTTTGCTTTTTGAGTAGTGTGAATATCCTCCTATCAGACTGGATTTCCATTTGTCATTAAAATGAATTAATAAATTGACATTATTGATAAATCTTTTTG
>CAZFHF010000554.1:0-1836 GCA_964518655.1 uncultured Bacteroidales bacterium
ATGCAGGCGCGGACATTCAGGAAAGGATAAGGAACTTTCTAAAAAGGGCATATTTGAAATGGCATCCGAAATGGCTTATTATAGGAGGGGGTACGGTTCATATACCTTCGCGTAAAGTTGCATTTAAAGCTATGGAGGGGCGTGATGTGACTACTGACCGCTATTATGCATGTCTTGAAGGATCTTGGAATGACGATGGGGATATGTATTTTGCCGAATCAGAGGATAATACGGATAATACTGCAGAGCTTATAGTAGGTCGTTTTCCTGCAAATACCTGGAGAGAGCTTCGTATAATGATAGAGAAGAGCACAATGGGATTAGGCCTTCCGCCTTATAAAAATCAATGCGTTGAAAACGGGGATACTATTCTATTATCCGGAGTAAAAATGTTTAACAATATAAGCGGAATAAGCGACGGGCACTATTATGCTAACCATATTCACGAAATATTGTCAAACGGTAGTTATACATCTGAGATTCCTATAAAAACATACTATCCACATGACGATACTTCAAATAATTCATTGAATATAACTGAACAACGTTATAACAAATTTATGGAGTATCTTACTCCTATGCCACGAGTATGGATACATTACGGTCACGGCTCTGCAAATGATCTGGCAATGGACATGATATTTGATGAAAAAGGAAGAGTAAGATCATGGGTAACTTTAAAGGGTATAGACCTTTCGATAAAGCCGAATTTACAGAAATTTAAAAGCATGTCTCATATAAGGGCTGTTGGCTGTGCCACAAGCTCACACAATCAGAATTCAGTAGGAAGGCGTTTTCTTGCAAAACCTTACGGCGGTGCACTTAGCTACGTAGCAGCTTCAGAATACTCATATCCGGTTGTAGAGAGAAAGCTTTTAGTAGAAGAGACAAAAGCACTTTCCGACAGCAGTCTCTTTACATGGGGCGAGATTTACAGCAAAGCAACTTCTGAGGTTCTTTCCAACGCAGGATTCTGGCATATTGCTAAATGGGTAATATTATCAAGAAATTTTATGGGCGATCCTTTGCTCCCGATGAGATATAAAAATCTCAGTTCAGAAGATACACTTGAAATAGAATGTGATGAAATAAAACGAGGTGAAAACAGTATAACATTAACTGTAACTGACAAAAACGGTGAGCCTGTTGAAGGAGCAAGGGTAGGGCTTGTTTCACAGAATATTCCTCTATATGTTTTCGATGTAGATACTTTACAGCTTTATGGAGTAAAAGCACAAGTTCCTGTAGAGAAGATCATTTTTGCATGAGGAATAACAAACAGACAGGGTAATGTAAGTCTCTCCTTTCATACAGCTTCAGAAGATAGTATTAGTATTACAGCTACCCATTGCAATTTTATACCATCGAGGAAAAATGTAACAGTACAGCAAACGGATACTATAAACCTTGCTTTTGAGGTACTCACTTTTGATCATAGAAGCAGTGTTCCGGGCTCCATTGGTGATTATATTTATCAACCTGGAGATGATATCATAGTGCGTGTATATGTAACAAATGAAGGCAACAGTAAAGTAGAGAATATTACCGTTTATCCGGATACAATATTTGAGGATAATGACAATATATATGTACGTCATATTTACAGTTCACGTAATACTAATTTTAGCCTATCACCCGATAAAGGAAGATCTATGTTATTTTACTATCATATTGATTCCTGTCCGCCGGGTGTTTCGGAGCTAAAAATAGTATTGAATTATGTTGCTGAAGGGAATTATTCAGACAGTATCTATTTCAGCATACCTGTTACCGGTCCTAAGGTAGTTCCTGTTATAAATTACATGGTTGACGGTGACGGTTATTTAATAACCGAGC
>CAZFHF010000555.1:0-1834 GCA_964518655.1 uncultured Bacteroidales bacterium
AAAAGAAATTCATAATTTATATCCGACATATCACCTATCAGAATATCGGTAGCGGCCAGATATCTCGGATCAGGACTTCCTATTTTTTTATAAGCCATTTTCTAACTTCATTTGAATATCTTAATGCTTAAACTGGTACTTTTGATTTCCTGGCTATGAACCAGAGAAAATTCTTTGAATAATTTAAGTTCACTGTCAAAGCTCCGTCTTATTAACTGATATCTGGGTATTTTATTTAAGAATATTTTTCTTGATAAATCATCTTTGTCGTCAAAAACCTTTCTTTCTACTCCTTCGTCACTCAAGATAACATCTCTTAAGATCAACCCGCCTCCATTCTTTAACATGACCCTGCAATTTCTGCTAAGCTGTTTTATCTCCTCGTCATTCATATATGGAATCAGTCCGAATAAAAAAATAAAATCGAATTTCTCTTCTGATATAAAATCATGCGCAGGTTTGACTATAAATTCGACATCTCCCCTGATATTCTTACTTTTAGCCCTGGCAATCAGCTCTTTTGAAAAATCTACACCCACGTATTTTATATTTTTATTTTCCAGTGTCTTTGCCCACCTGCCCTCACCACAACCCAGATCCAGTATTTTCATTCCTGTTCTGATTTTAATTAAATCAATTATTGTCTCTTCCTCAATTTTCTCCCCTTCCTTGGATAGCGGCGTGGATTTTACCGAATCAAAATATTTTTTCACTTCATCTGTATTTATATTGAATTTGTGATTCGAATCATAGAACCAGTTGTTTCCCTTTATACATAAGACCTTTCTTAACAGGTTTTTAATGCTTCCTCTGGTTATTTTGAATCTATTCATCTTCAGTTTTCCTGCCCTATTACAAAATCTAAAAATTCATAGCTTTTAATCACATTTTTATTTTTACTTTCGATTTCTCTTTCACTGAATTCCATAACATTATCTTTCTTGATACTTTTCCCATATAATGCATAAGGAACAGGCCTGCTCATATGTTTCCCGTTCTCCAGTAATGTATAATGATCAGACAGAACCGCAATGCGGTATCTGTTTTCAAATCTTTCGTTAAGGAATTCGAGTATAGGGCCTACAACTTCTTTATCTATTCTTTCTATTATTTTAACTTTACCTTTTATATTTCTATTGTGGGATTCTTCATCGGGCGCATTAATATGTATGTATACCAGCTCGTTATGCACTAAATGATTCTGTGCATCTTTTAATTTCTCACCTAAATTGGTATTGCTGTATCCTGTTGCTCCGCTGGTTCTTTTCACTGCCATGCCTGCAGCCATAGCAATACCCCTTGCAAAATCCAATCCCGAAACCACGGCTCCGCCTATTCCAAATTTCTTGTGGAATGAAAACAACCTCGGCGCGGAAGAAGGGCTCCACAGGAAGACCATATCTGCTCCTGTATTGAACCTCTTGTTCAAATTTTTAATCTTTGCAATAGAATCAATAATAATATTATTTAAAAAATCAGCTGCTCTCTTGCTTTCATCATTGGAACCTTTAAGAAGCAATTGATTTATGTCGCTACCGATATTCATATGGGGCTCAAAGGCTAAAATTTCACTGGCATTAATTTTACCGCCTTTAAATATTAAGATATTTCTATAACTCTGCCCTTTGTATATTTTTACTTTATCATTATCAACTTTTAGATTTTCAATTATATTTGCTGCATCTTTATCAGAAATATTACCTGCAGTAAAGTCTTTTAAGTTTTTTCCTTCAAGCGATACCAGATTACATCTGAACACTATATCATCATCATCCAGATATATATCCTGGGCCAGTGCTTCAAAAGAAGCTCTTCCATTTGGATAATATCTTAA
>CAZFHF010000556.1:0-1834 GCA_964518655.1 uncultured Bacteroidales bacterium
AGGTGGGGGTAATGAGTAACCCTTCTCATAAACTGGCTATGGTGGATTCCCTAACGATTAACCGTTAGCCTGATTTTTTGTAGTTTTTCCCCTGTTTTCTTGATTAGTTTTTTTCTTATGCTCATCAATAACCCTTCTAAAAGTTGTTTTCTGTATTCATATATTGGCATCCAGTTAGGCTTGAAATTTATTCCTTGTTTTTCTAGCCAGTAAAGATGATAAAGTAAATTGTTTATTATGAAATTATTGTGGTTCTCTATATTCTCAAAATAGAGCGACCTAATCATTCTTGGCTCTCCATTTTCTTTTCCAAATAGAGAAAGCCTTACTTTGCTTGTCGGAAAGTTTGCTTCTGGCGGATAATAGTATAAATGATAAGTCTGTAAGAAATTTTTTAAATTTCCCTTTACGAACTGTTCTCCTATCAAATCTTCTTTTACTGATATTTTAAACCCATTTTCTTAAATCCTTATTTAATGATTTTAATGGTTCTCTATGCCTTTGAATCTTAGTTACATCTCTTCTTAATCTTGTTACCTCTAAATTAATGTTAGCCATTTGAGATATTAGATTTAAGTTACCTGTAAGCATAGCTCCAAATTTGTTAATGGATCCTGCTATCTCTGGAGCAATATCTTCAATAGCCCTGTTTTTCAGATAGGTTTTTGTTTTTATTGTTGGCTCTTCTCCCTTCCCCCCTATGAACTCTATTCCTTTTTCTGCATACACCTTTTTGGCTATTGTATCTATGAATTGGCATTCTCTTGGGATTCTGTCAATATAGCTTTCCCCCTTTATGAAGTCCTCATGCCTACCCCATATAAGTTTCTTAAATGGCAGAAATACCTTAAATTTGCGAGAATATCTGTTTAATGTGTTATCCAATTCTTTTCTTATATTTTCCTTGATTTCATCTATTCTTTTAAACGCTTCTGGCTGGGTATCCCTTTCTATAGTCCACCCTTGTTTTACTCTTTTTATTACAGGACATGAATAGATGGCTGTTAATGTCTTTTTGCCATATTGGATTACTATGTTCCCTTCTCTTAATGAAATTAGTTTTGTATGTGGGTTAATCTTAATAGTAGGATTTGTCCTTTTTATGTGGTTAATTGTACTATTGGTTTTTTCTTTTACTTCTATTTGTCGTCTCCAATTATTAGGTCTGAAGAAATATTTAAAGGGTTTTTTGGTAGTAGTTATGCTATTAGACAATTCTTCCTTTGGAACTCCTAGCTTTTCAGCAAAAATAGGGGTAGTTATATTGTCTATATAGTCCTTTAATGATACCTCTTTTTTGTCTGACATTTTTCCACAAGAAATAAAGGGGGAGGGATTTTAGTTTTTAAGTTGGGCTTTTGATATTTTTTAATTGATTATTAAATGGAAGTATAATAAAAACTATTAGATTATACCAAATTGAAAAACCTATAATAATAATTCTCAATAAATTATTTGATGATTCCATATTTAGAATTACTCTACCTATAAAACAAAGAAAAATGTAAATACTTAACATAAATAATCCCATTCCAATTTTTTCCCAATTATTCATTTTATTTTTAGCCCAACTTAAAAATTGAGCTTAATGATTAGTAATCAGCAGTCGCCAACTATTTATTATAGATTTTTGGCGATTGCCGAAGGGAACTGATTACGATAATTCAGTTCCCCGAGCTTTTTAGCGAAGGCGATGAAGTCGAGTTAAAAAAACTTGGGCAAAAATAAAACAATAACAATTATAAAAAATCCAATAGGGATGGATAATCTTGTTATTGTATCTATTATTTTATTGAACTTTTCATATTTACGAGTAAGATAAAGTAATGTAAAT
>CAZFHF010000557.1:0-1833 GCA_964518655.1 uncultured Bacteroidales bacterium
ACCTCGGAATTCGTGAATTTGTCAACCAAAAAACCATCTTTATCAGGTAGCTAATTAGAGGTTGGAAATAAGCATTCCCTGCTTCTTCAGTTCCTTTATATATTTATTTTTAATGTCCAGTGATCTTTTTAATGTTTTGTCCCTGTCAAGTATCCTTATAACATCTTCCGGCCCGGTAAACCTGTTAATAATACCCAGAGCAGCATCAAAATCAGCCTTGTCAATTTTTTCTTTAACATTCTCAGTGGTAATCCTGAGAATCCTCCAGTTTATCTGGTTTGGTATGACAAAATAAAATTTCTCCCCTTCATATAAATCCCTGTATATGCCATCTGCAATCTCAGTAATTTTAAAGTGTTTAAAAACCCTTATACTTCCCTGATTATTTATCTTCCTGAAAGTCATAAACTTAATGTCGTTGTTTTTATAAACCGACTGAATCTCCGGAATCAGTTCATAACAAGTAATACCTTTTACTCTTATGCAGGGGAAAATATTATTCTGTATTACAATCTCTCCGCAGCTGAAATAACAATTTTCATATTTCTTCCTGAGTATTTTTGAAATACGTTCAATTTTTTCGGGAAAGTAACGGTACATCAGCACCAGATACACCGAATAAAGTATAGTGTTATTCTTAATACTCCTGCGAAAACTGTAACCGGGAAACGGATTTTTACTTATCAGCACAAGTGTATTTGATAATACATGTTGTTCAATGTTTGCAAGTGTTTCAACCTTTGTTATACTTCCGGTAGTTACTATTATCTGGTTTGATTTCATTGTGTTCAGGTTTTGATGTTAACTGTAATATACTCCGGAAAAATGAAACTTTGAAGCTGTTATTTTGCTGGCATCCAGGTCTTTCACAATTTACAAAATTATTGTAAGAAAGTCAAGATGTATTCCCGATAATCAGTATTTTATGGTAATATTTAAGGAATTTAACTGCCCTAAAAAATACTGGTATCTACAGATATAAGAAATTCAAGGTAATATTCGTTTTTCCCTGGCATATAGGAATATCTTATACCTGAATTAAAAGGGAGAATAAACCGCAGAATATTAAAATCAGCTGTCAGCTCAAAACCAAAGGAATTATACATGCCTGTATTCAAATCAATTTTATTTTCAGTCTTTTCCCTGACATCAGTACCATAGGCGTGATCATAAAATATATCAGCCTTTATCCTTTTAATATAAGCTATTGGCCCAAGCGAGATATCAGGATATAATAAAGGGAGTGCATAGTCAAAAGATGACTTCCATATTTCCTTTGAGTAATAAACCGGAAATCCCCGCGGCAATGATACTCTGTCAAGGGGATAAATTGCCGCTTCCGGGTATTGTTTCTGTATGCCTGCGTATAACATCAGACTATGATGCTGGAGCAATCCCGGAAAATATAACGTGGAACTTATTGATGCCAGTGATCCAAAAAAAGGATTAGCAGGTGAATGTGTATAAGAAAAATTCAGCACCTGACCCCATCTGGGCATTATATCCCGGTAGGAAGTCCTTAAATACCTGTACATAAAAAGTTTGTAATGGAATACTGACAATCCCTTCTTATATCCACCGTCAAAATAAAATGTATTACTATGCTCGAAGTCTATCTGAGGCCTTATCTGCTTTACATACTTATTGTTATTGAGCTTCAACGGCAAATATGATCTTATAAAATAAATTGCTTTCACAGGCATATTTTCAGGAGGATCTGAAACGTTCTGCCATTCAATAAATGATGCGGGTCCCCCGAATCTTGCAGAAAACTCAATTACAGGATAAAATCCCGAATAAATAATTTTCGGATATAAATAATGCTCCCCTTCT
>CAZFHF010000558.1:0-1827 GCA_964518655.1 uncultured Bacteroidales bacterium
TGCAGGAATTTTATAACCTGATCTTTGGTCAGGTATTTGGGTAGTCTTTGTTCTAACATTTTTAGGGTCTAATTACGGTAAATGTATATTTTCGGCAATTAGAGTGTACACCTTTAATCCCTTTGTGTCAAGGAATTTTTGGGATTGAGAGGATAAAATCAGCGGTTAATTGCAGAATACAGTAAAAATTTGGGGTGTTTTTGTAAGGGGGGGCCTGATTCAAAATAAGATTGTCTCTGTACAGAAATACTTAAGAAATTATTGTTCCCATATATAGCCACACTTCTTGCAAGTGAACTGCCACTCACTTATTCCAGGAGATTGGATTTCCTTATTAGTCGACCCACACTTAGGACATTTTATATCTCTGAGGCCGCGTGGACAATTAGGGTTAACACATTTTAAGTTTGGTCCATGTTCGCCTACACCAGCCCTATCTACCAAAAAATCGCCACAATCTGGACAACGTTTTTTCGTTACTTTCATAACAGGACCTCCTTTAATTTAATCAATTTTCTTTTCTATCTCTTTAATTTTAAGACTGCTTTCTTGCATTTTCAAATCTTGATTATGATTTTTTTCAATGACCTTGTCATATTTGCTATTAATGTTTGAAAGAAGTTCTTTTATTTCACTTACTTTACCCTCTAAATTGCCAAGGCTTCTGCTAAAGGTGGAAAGGAAAAATATAATTGCAGCCCCAATAAACCCCAATATCCATGATATATAGTGTTCTCTAAGACTATCTGAAATTCTTTCGGATGTTTTCGTTTTTCTGTGTTTGGTAGATTTCTGAATGCTTAAATCTTTTTCCGGTTTATCAGACGATGGAAGCCGTATTTCAGCATCATCAGTTGATCCGCAGGGTATGTTTTTTAACCCCCTAATATAATGCTCTTTCTCTTTCTGAGTCCTGCCTACATGTTTATCTCTACTATTCATGATTCATTGCTGCAATATTTATTCAACCAAGTTAGAAAATCTTTTGAATTATAATCTTCGGCCCGTTTAATAAAATCTTTAAATTCTAATTGTGAGGAAGACACTAAGAATGGATCGAAATATCTTTGGTAATCTACTGATATAAAGAGGTCACGTGTATTTGCCCTTTTTACTATATTAAATATTGCATTATAGTAGTCTTTTACGCCATTCTTGATCAGTGCTTCTTGAACGGGATAACGCTTTGAGAATCTTAAAATTATATCGTTAATTCCTTCTAATGTATTCCCGAGAGTTTTATCCAAAAAACCTCTTGCAAGTTCTTCAATCTTAAAAAGGTACTTCTTAATATATCCAACTCGGTTAATCTGGGTAATTTTGTATTGTTTCATTATTCCGCGAATAATTTCGTGATAAAATCTGTCGTTGATTCTTGAGATGTACTTCCGGTCCAGTCCATCTTTTAAATTCATCTCTAGAATTATATTAGACGAATTGATTCTTAGATGATTATCGGCGTCTTTGTTTACTAAAACTCTTTCGTTTACATCAGAATATACTTCTGGGAAAACGCTTGGATTAAAAAAGGAATCCTTTGAATAAAGGACCGTATCCACAATATTACCAAGTTGGTCTTCAACTGAAAAATTTGCCCTAAACCTTATCCCAATCACTATCCCAACCAAAGACTCCATTGGATCGCTTACCATAAGAATTCTCCTTTTTAGATCAGTCTGATAGTAATGTATTCCTGGTATATTGAATTGAATTTATAACTTAATTAAATCCAAATGTCACAAAACGCAAGGGATTTTCCCCCTGCCTTTTGTTTTTTTGAAAGGTGATATCTTGTCTAATGATCACGTCCTTCGGCTACCCAGGCTA
>CAZFHF010000559.1:0-1815 GCA_964518655.1 uncultured Bacteroidales bacterium
ATTTTATTTGAAGTATCGGGTTATATTGATTACACAGGCATAAACAAGGAAATACTTATAGAGAATCCCTATTTTTGGGTAGCAGGCCAATCGGCTCCTGCTCCTGGAATATGTATTAAAAGTACATCCCTTCATATCAGAAACACACACGACGGCCTAATTCAGCACATAAAAGTCAGGGCTGGAGATGATACAACAGGGCTTGATCCGTGTGAAATGGATGCCTTCCTTATTAATAACAGCAAAAAAATTGTGGTAGATCATTGTACTTTCTCATGGGGTGCTGATGATAATGTCGGAATAGGGAAAAGCGATTCGGTTACATTTTCAAATTGTCTTATTTATGAGGCTTTAAACAGATCATTTCATTATGATGAAACAATTCATCATCCCGAAAAACACCCGATGGGATTATTTATAAATAGCTGTTCAAATTTCACCTTTTATAACAGCCTTTCCGGATATGCCGGAGACAGGGTATTATGGTTACGCTCTTCGGGTAATTATATAGTGATAAATAACCTTTTTTATAACCCTGCTTATCATCCCGGACCCACTTACGGTGCTTCCGGAAATGTTGTAAATGTAGCTGGAGTCGGGAATGTTACACTGTTTCCGCCACCCTGGAATAATTCAAACTCAACTTATTCATGCAGGACAAAAACAGGAACCAGCACGTCTTCAAAGATTTATCTCAGCGATAATTTATGTCAAAGAAAAATAGATTCTCCAGAATCAACAGAATGGGATAATTTTAATAATGGTTCAAACCTGCCCGGACTTGCGACTACCTCTCCGATAGATATTTCAGAATTTTATATCAGGCCTTCCTCTGAGGTAGAAGAATATGTATTAAACAATGCAGGATGTAAATATCAGGATGCTTCTGATATACGGATAATTGACCAGATACAAAGTCGTGCAGAATCCTTTTTAATAGACAGTCCGGATCCCTTATCTGCCAGGATTTATAATGATTTTTCAGACGTATATAAAACTGATGGTGATATGACAAACGGTCACGATTGGTCAGGGGCTAATAACGAGAGCTTTACAATAAACGGAAAGATTATTAACCTTACAAAAAACTGTGCAACCTTGCAGGAAGTAATGAGCCATATACAACCACAACTGCCTGATAATCTGGAAGCTTACAAAGTATGGGGAACAAATTATCTTGGAATAAAGACTAAAGCAACCGGTTCAAGCCAGAAAATAACTGTAACGGAAAATCAGACTCTTGGCATTTTTGAAGGAACATATTATGGATCAGACGGTGTAGGTGGATTTCCGGAACTGCAAATAAATCATAGTACAGTTGAATCAATGCCTGATTATCCTGCAGGATCTTTGCATGGCGACGATAATTCCAATGGTTACACAAATATTGAAGAATGGTTATATATGTTAGGTTCCGGCAATAGTATCCGGAATATTAATAATAAACCCCAAATTAACAATCAACAGTTTTCAATATGTGATACTTTGGGTATTGGGGAAAAAATCGGAAAAATAGTTGCTGTGGATAATGATTACGGACAAACCTTAACATTCAGTATTACTGATGGCAATCCTAATAACAGGTATAATATTGATGCATTGACAGGAAATTTGTTCATTAATAATACAGTTAACATATCAGAAGATGAAAAAGATAATCTGCTGGTTCAGGTTATGGATAATGGCGAAGGAAATTTAAAAGCATCTGCTACAATAACAATTAATATTGAACATTTTGTCCGTGCTAATCAATCTCCTTTAATTCAAAACCAGACTTTTTCGGTTTACTGTCCGGAAAGTAAAGGATGGGTAGTT
>CAZFHF010000560.1:0-1809 GCA_964518655.1 uncultured Bacteroidales bacterium
AAAATTATCTGCATAATATTATTCTGTTATGAGATGCGAAAAAACATCAATGAATGTTATTAAAAGAAAAAAACTGGCTATAAGGGATTATCCAGGCTGATCATCAATATGTTAGACCATAATAAAAACTTTGTGAGAAAAATGAAAACAAAAAGTACGTTGCTAATTTTGATGTTTTTTCTTTTTTCTTCTGCTTTGGATAATGAGTGGATATTAACGGTAAACATGAATACAAGAATATCAACTTTTTTTATATGTATGTGAGAAAGGAATAAGCTATGAAAGAAAGAAGACGGTTTTGTTTTTTAGTGTTTTTAGTATTGATCCATTTTATACCCTTGAATGCTGAATGGATTAAAACCAAAGGAATTTACGGAGGAGATATAAGAACTTTAACATCAAGCGTAGATGATTCAGGTAATACCTATATTTTTGCAGGATCCTGGGGCGGTGGAACCTTTCGCTCATCCGATTTAGGTGAACACTGGGAGCCTATTATCTCTCTAAATTATACCTTAGCAGTATATGTGCGGTCTTTTTGTACAATCTCAGGTAGTGATGGTAAAACGATTATTTTTGTTGGAGCTAGCGGTAATCTTTTTTCATCGTCCGATAATGGAGTAAATTGGAATGAGATTGATGAACTATTAAATATGACTAAAGGAGGCGCACAACTCACCTGTATTACCATGGTATCCCAAGATTCTAATAAGACATATATTTTTGTCTGCACGGATGCATGTGGTATTTTTCGTTCTGATGATTATGGCATGACATGGGATACAGTAAATAATGGTTTATTGGATTCTGTACTGTACACTATGACTTCTACTTCAGGTGATTCGGGCAAAACAATTCTTTTTTCCGGTACAAGAAACAAAGGAATATTTCGCTCAACTGATAATGGATCCCATTGGATTCCTACAAATAATGGCTTACCAGAAAATCATCCTATTTCAGCATTTTTACCTATTGAAGATGATAGTGGAACAACAAAAATGTTAGTTGCTACCGGTGGACCATATGGAACCCCGCCAGGGTGTGGGGGGATTTTTGCATCAACTGACTATGGAGAAAGTTGGATATCGTCAAGCTCTGGGATGGAAAACCAACCCGTATATGCACTTGCTTCAATTACGGATAATTCAGGTAAAGAAATATTATTTGCCGGGACATTAAACGGGCTATATCGTTCCATCGATAAAGGTTTTACATGGGAGCTTTGTCATACGGAATCCTTTAATGCATGGATCAATTATCTATATACACTTAAATCAAATAATCAATCAGTGATTTTCGCTGGAACATATGGGGGCGGGATTTATCGCTCAATTAACTATGGAAATGATTGGATACAAGTAAATAATGGCATTGAAAATGTGAATGTTTTCTCTTTAGCAACCAGTAGACTGGATTCAAACCGTATTAATCTATTTGCCGGAACAACTAATGGTGTTTTTCTTTCTCAAGATCAAGGATTAACCTGGACTCCGATAAAAAATGGGAGTTCCCCTTTTTATGAAGTAGGAAGTATACTGACTTGCCAATTTGGAGATAGTTGTGATCTCTATATCGGAATCCGTTATGGTCCGAAGGCTGGACTTTTCTATTCGAATGATAATGGAGCAAGTTGGACACCTAGAAATACGGGTATGGAGGCTCCAGTCTCTGATATCGGGGTATACTATGGCAAGTCCAGTAATCAAACTATTATAGCTGGAACATGGGGGTTCGGTGTTTTTAAATCTGTTAATAAGGGTCGAGAATTTATTCCTATCAATAATGGCTTAACAGATGGTTTGATAAATT
>CAZFHF010000561.1:0-1798 GCA_964518655.1 uncultured Bacteroidales bacterium
TGCCATTGCTAAGTTCTTTTGGAATAAATTTATTAGTTATACCATTGTCTTCTTTTATAGCTGCTATAAGCCACAGAAAGAACATAGATTTGAAAATTGCTCAACCTGTAATAATTGGTGGTATATTAGGTACAGTAACAGGTGCATTTTTAATAGGGTTTATATCAACTTTAGTCCTTGCGATTATCTTTGCTATTGTTTCTATCATAACGGTATTTGGAATTTATTTTGACAGGATTTTCCCGGAAATAGCTCAAAAAATTAATCCGAGTGTGATGTGTATTATTAGCGGAGCGTTTATTCTTAATTTTCTGACAATTATGCGTGGAGGTAGTGGAGGTAGCTTATTTCCTCCATTTTTAAGGATGATGAAATTAAATGTTCGAAAAGCAATAGCAACATCCTTATTTGCAACTATTTTTACAGCAATTGCAGGAGCTATAGTCTTTTGGTATCAGGGCAATATAATTTGGCTCCCGGCTTTAGTCGTAATTATAGGATCAGTAAGTGGGGCAAGAATAGGTAGTTTAATATCTTTAAAGACAAAACCCATTTGGTTAGAAATAGGGCTTTCAATATTTGTTATAATTTTTGCATTAATTGTGCTGATTAAAGCAATATGAATATAAAAAAATTATCAAAATGAAACTTTTATTGATATACATGTATAAATTTTCTTATAAACCAGGATTAAAAGTTCTTGAAAATGCGGAAGAAAATAAGGAAGGCCAGGAATTTAAAAATGTCCAGGTAGCATTTATTCATGTTGAAAAAGAGGACGAAGAAAAAATCAAAGAAGTTGAAAAAAAATTGATTAAAAACCTGAAATGGATTGCTAATAAAAATAATGCAAATAGAATTATTTTACATTCATTTGCTCATCTCTCAGAAAGTAAAGCAGAAGCTAATATAACAAAGGAATTATTTGACAGATCAGAAGAAAGATTAAGGAATAGCGGCTATGAAGTTTATCAAACACCTTTTGGCTACTTTTTAGATTTAAACCTTAATGCCCCGGGTTTTTCCCTGGCAAGAGTATTTAAAAGTTTTTAATTAGCTGATATACTATATGAACAAAGAGAATATATTAAAATGAAAACAAACACATATATATCAAAAAGAGTTGGACAAATACCAAAATCTGCAATTCATGAAATGACAAGGTTATCAAAAGAAGTAGAAGATGTTGCTTTTTTGTCCTGGGCAAGACCGACATCCGGAAGCCCTGAACATATCAGAGAAGCAGCAATTTCTGCAATAACAGACGGTGTAGTTGATGGTTATTCTGAAAACCTGGGAATATTGGAATTACGTAAAGAAATAGTAAAAAAGCTTAAAAGAGATAATAATATAGATGCAGAACCCTCTGAGATTATGATTACTGTTGGTGCAATTGAAGGGCTATATGCTTCTGTAATGGCTTTTATTGATCCTGAAGATGAAGTTATTTTTCCATCCCCAACATATTCAACTCATATAAGACAGGTTGTTATTGCTTCCGGGAAACCGGTTATTGTCCCTTTGCTCGAAGAAGAAGGATTTAGATTAGATATTGAAGGCATTAAAAATGCAATAACTCGTAAAACAAAAGCTATTGTTTATTGTTCACCCAGTAATCCTACAGGAACAGTATTTTCAGAAGAACAACTGCGTCAATTAGCTGATATAGCTTTGGATAATCGCCTCATGATTATTAATGATGAGGCATATGAATATTTTACTTATGATGGCCATAAACATTTCAGTGTTGCTTCTATTCCTGAAATGAAAAAAAATGTAATCAGCTGTTTTACTTTCA
>CAZFHF010000562.1:0-1795 GCA_964518655.1 uncultured Bacteroidales bacterium
TGTTCTCTCCTTGTTTTTAAGCCCTTGCCGGAGTTCTGTCCTCCATTCCTTGTTTCTTTCCTCTTTGAGATACTCAGGTTCTAATGCCATATTTCCCTTTAATTTTAAATATTCAAATTTAGTATTCCCATTAATCCGTATATTTTTTAGTTCAGACTGTCCAGGTACTCACGGTATGCTTTCGCTTCTGCATCTTTATAAGCTCCCAGTCTTAATAAAAGCTCATCAAAATCTATGTCATGTGCATTGAATTCAGGCCCGTCAACACATACAAATTTTGTTTCACCTGCAACAGAAACCCTGCATGCACCGCACATACCTGTCCCGTCCACCATTATTGAATTCAAACTTGCGAGTGTTGGAATGTTATATTTCTTTGTAAGCATTGAAGCATATTTCATCATTATTGCAGGACCAATAGTAACAGCCAGATCAACCTTCTCCCTTTTAATAATATCTTCCATTCCCTGCGTAACCAGTCCTTTATTACCGTATGAGCCGTCATCTGTCATTATCACTACATCATCCGAATGCTGACTTATTTGCTTTTCAAGAATCAACAAATCTTTGCTTCTTGCAGCCAGCACAGTTATCACTTTGTTGCCTGCCTTTTTCATAGCTTCGACTATAGGCAGCAAAGGAGCAATGCCCACACCTCCGCCGGCACATAAAACAGTTCCGCTTTTCTCAATATGTGTTGCCTTTCCCAAAGGGCCAACAACATCAGTTATTGTATCACCTGCCTTCATACCTGCCACTTTATGTGATGTTACTCCGACTTTCTGAATAACAAGTGTTATTGTGCCTTTAGATGTATCTGCATCTGCTATGGTAAGCGGTATCCTCTCCCCCTTGTCACCTGTTTTTACAATAACAAAATGGCCCGCCTTTCTCTTTTTGGCTATCCTGGGAGCATTAATTTCAAGTTTAATAACATTCTCTGAAAAATTCTCCTTATCTACTATCTTATACATATATAATTAATTGAAATATCATTTTAAATATTTTAAGCAACAAAAATAATTTTTTTAGCCTATTGTCTTATTTCCAATCAACATTTTTTCAGGTTTTTTTTATTATTTGTCTATGATATCCGGAGACATTTGCTTTATACATATGTTTTAAAGTTAATAAATATACCCTGCGAATAAAAATAATTCTTTTGGCAGACTATGGTCAGTATCTCCAAAAAAATATTATGATAAGCACCTCCCATTCCATAAATCTATTCGGTCGGAAAATACTTCATTTTATGACGTTATAATATTTTATTTAACACTTCTGATGCAACATCAGCATGAGTTTGCTTCCAATAACCTATGTTTTGAATGAAATATATATTTTTTTCAACAATCTTAATATTAAATTGAATAACAATATAAACCTTAAAATATGAAGTTTACTGGTCCCTTAATTTGTTGTATCCATCTTTGAAAACATATTACTAATCAATGCCTTTTCTTGTTTTATCAAAACATGCTAATAAAAGTATAGTTTATATTATTGTATTGAAACTGGTCTGTTCCATATTTCGTTAAAGTGAATATAAGAACATTTAACGGCTTATCGTCTAATATAATTCATCTTAGAATTTTAAAGTATGATATTTTTTTTGTATCTTAATACTATCAATATGTTAATTACTTTTTTTGAATAAATAATTTAGCATTTATATAATTGTATTTTTTCATATATATCAAGATTTGAATAATCTACTTCATAAATCCTTCAGGTTAAGCTTAAAATTCCTGCATATATACTGTATCATTATATTTATATCAATTAATAGTTTTGG
>CAZFHF010000563.1:0-1061 GCA_964518655.1 uncultured Bacteroidales bacterium
TTTCACAATTTATTTTTAGATTCCGTGAAATTAAGGTTGCGGGCTGATGTGCCTGTTGCAGCTTATCTGAGTGGAGGTATAGATTCAAGTGCAACAACTTCTTACATTAAACAGGTGGCAAGCAAGAATTTAAATACATATTCCATAGGATTCGAAGACAGTGAATTTGACGAGACAGTTTATCAGGATGAAGTATCTAAATATCTTAAAACACAGCATATTGCCTTCAGATGTACCAATCCCGATATAGCTGCCTGTTTTCCTGATGTAATATGGCATACGGAGACACCTGTTCTGCGAACTGCTCCCGTACCAATGTATTTATTGTCAAAAAATGTGCATGAGCATAACATTAAAGTGGTTATCACCGGTGAAGGTGCCGACGAAATGCTGGCAGGATATAATATATTTAAAGAAACAATTATCAGGGAATTCTGGTCAAAAGAACCTGATTCGAAATACAGACCATTATTATTACAGAAGCTATATCCTTATTTAAATCAATTTCAGGGGAAAAATAAAAACATGTTAAAATTCTTCTTTGGATATAAACTTCTGGAAACAAATTCACCGGTATATTCGCACTTATTGCGCTGGAATAATACATCCCGTATACACTCTTATTTGTCACAAGACATACAATCAGAACTTTCCGGCTATGATCCGGTACGTGAATTGCTTGATAATATCTCCGGCACTCTTCATAACTGGAATTTATTATCAAAGGCACAATGGCTTGAAACAAATATTTTCATGTCAGGATATTTGTTATCATCCCAGGGAGACAGGATGGCCATGGCAAATTCTGTTGAAGGACGTTATCCTTTTCTCGACCACAGGGTAATTGAGTTTTGTTCCAAATTACCAGCAGAATACAAACTTAATGGTTTAAACGAAAAATATTTACTTAAAAAGTTAATGGAGGGAAAACTGCCGGATAGCATATTAAAAAGATCCAAGCAAGCATACAGGGCTCCTGTTTCAAACAGTTTTTTTATTGAAAACTCTCCGGAATATGTTGAAGAGCTGTTATCTGAAGATTCTGTTAGATCAAACCGGAT
>CAZFHF010000563.1:1071-1781 GCA_964518655.1 uncultured Bacteroidales bacterium
TAAAGCCATTAACAAACTGTTGCTTAAAAGAAAAACAGGGGCCAGGTTTTCTGAAATTGATAATATGGCTATTGCAGGTATATTATCCACCCAACTGCTTGTTGAATTATTTATAAATAGAAAGATTAAATCTGATTATAAGGAAAATTTAAAAAATTGTAAAATAATACAGGAACCTGTTCCTCAAAATTAACCTAACTTTTAAGTTTATTATATAAAAATGAAAACTAAAAACAAAGAACCTTTTTCCAGAGACATTATTAAGCTAAAGGAACCGGGAAAAACTATTGATAATATTGTAAATAAACTCAAAGATGATGTTTTTAGCAGATTACACAGGTCAGGCGGAGTAATAGGCATAAGCGGCGGTATCGATTCTTCATTAACATTGGCATTGGCTGCCAGAGCTTTAGGTTCCGAGAAAGTAGTTGGTATACTTATGCCAGAAAAAGACTCCAGTAAAGAAAGCAAGAGACTGGCTACAAAACTTGCAGATAAGTTTGGAGTTGAGACTATTGTTGAAGATATAACAAATGCTCTTGACGGATTTAAGTGTTACCACAGGAGGGATGAAGCTGCAAAAAGAGTGTTCCCCGAATTTAATCCGGAAATTCATAAAATGAAAATAGGCATAAAAGAATCGGGTCTCTGCACAAATTTACCTCCAGTTTTCTATATCACTATTATTGGAACCCATGGTGAAGAAAAAT
>CAZFHF010000564.1:0-1757 GCA_964518655.1 uncultured Bacteroidales bacterium
CCTCAATGGATTATCTGCACGAAGGGGATCTTATGAATGTCCGTGATAACGGCCAGGGATATACTCCGGGATATGGATACGACAGGTTGAATTTTCGAAGTAACCTCGACTTTAATTTAACTAAAACAACAATCCTTTCAACAAATCTTTCAGGTTCTCATGCCCTGAAAAAGGAGACCTGGTCCGGATTCGAATATAGAATGTGGCAGGCCGCCTATGGTAACCCACCGGATGCTTTCCCTGTCCAGTACAGCGACGGGACCTGGGGATACTGGCCTGCAAATGAAATTGATGTAATGAATTCTGTCAGAGTGCTATCAGGCCAGGGTATAAGGAATATCAAAACGTCTGTTGTAAATACCGACTTTACACTTACACAAGACCTAAGTATGATTTTAAAAGGGCTTAATGTAAAAGGTACTTTTGCCATGGACAATACTTTTTTATCTGATGGAGGTGTTTGGCCTAATTATGGCACACTTATTGAGAAGTGGATTTCCCCAGAGGGGGATGAAGTATATAATCAAATTTATGGCCCCAACAAGTATGATTATATTACTCCGGAATGGTCGGTCCGTAGTGATTCCATGCAAAACGATTCAACAATAAGAAAAACTTTCTACCAGTTCCAGATTAACTATGAGACCAAAATAAAAAAGCATAACATAACAGCAATGGGGCTTTTTAGCCGCGACGAAAAGGCAAAAGGCAGTATATTCCCGCTTTATCGCGAAGACTGGGTTTTCAGGACAACCTATAATTATGCCGAAAGATATTTTGTTGAATTTAACGGAGCATATAATGGATCTGAAAAATTCGGCCCGGATTACCGGTTTGATTTCTTCCCTTCCGCGGCGCTTGGATGGATGTTGAGTAATGAAAACTTTATGAAAAATATTACCTGGCTTGACAGGTTAAAAATCCGCGGATCATATGGTCTTGTTGGAAACGATAGAATAGACTTTAATGAATACAATCCTGATTTCCGATGGTTGTACGTGACGTCATGGGAATACGGGGGCGAATCCCTTTTGGGAAGTTATTGGAATACCACCAGTCCCTATACCTGGTATAAAGAAGGCGTTATTGGCAATCCTGACATACATTGGGAAACGGTAGAAAAGAAAAACCTGGGAATTGAATATTCATTCCTGTATGGGCTGATTGAAGGTAGTGTGGATTTTTTTAATGATTATCGTAAAGAAATCCTTGTAAAGGGTGTTGACAGGGCAGTCGTTGTCTATTTGGGAGGGACTCCTCCATCGGCTAACCTTGGCGAAGCAAAAGTCAAAGGATATGAAATTGAAACAAAATTAAATTATCGTTTTGCAAATGGGGTAAGATTGTGGTCAGATGTAAGTATAACACATGCTAAAGATGAGATCATTTATGCCGATGACCCTGCTTTGCTGTCTGCGTATCAGAAAAAGGAGGGATACCCGATCGATCAGTACAGGTCGCAATTACTTGGCAATTTTGCTAACACGTGGGACGAAGTTTATGGCAGTACGGAATGGGAAGCAAATGACCAGCTGAAATTACCCGGCGAATTTAATATTATAGATTTTAATGCTGACGGTATAATAGATGCTTATGATAATGCGCCAAACGGTTTCCCGGAAAGGCCCCAAAATACTTACAATTATAGCCTTGGCTGCGATTATAAAGGATTTAGTGTTTTTGTTCAATTTTACGGTGTAAATAATGTAACCAGATATATAAGTTTTGGTAATTTCAACAAGCAAGTGAATGTAGTT
>CAZFHF010000565.1:0-1752 GCA_964518655.1 uncultured Bacteroidales bacterium
TTTTAAGGCTAAAATTGCTGATATCAAGATTCCCTTTTGCCGTAAGTGAATTAAGCGAATTGGAAAGATTCCCTGAAAGAGCTGTTTTTTTGCTGAATGCAGTTAATGAATATTTATCCTTAAGATTTATTACATTAATTTCCAGATCCGTAAAAACCAGGCTTTGCAGATCGATGCTGAACAATGAGGCAGAGCTTTTATCCTCCTGAATCCAAACGTTGTAGTTGCATTTACCTGATTTGTCTATTAAAGCATTTAGCTTCCCGTCTTTAATATGAATGTTTCTGACGATGTAGTTACCTGATAGAAGTTTTAACAGTCCGAACTCAAAAAATACATTCCGTGCCGTTAAAAGTGTTTCAGTGTCTGTTCCGGTAAAATCTTTTGCAGAAAAATTAAGGGTTGATTTGGCATTAATATTTTTAAATTCAACAGATGCATTTGGAAAATTTTTTAACAATGAAAAGTTTATTTTATCTACTTCTATTTCAGTAACCAAATGTTTATTCAGATACTTCTTCAGGTAATTAATAGCTGTTTCTTCATAGGTTAATGAAATAATAATTCCTGCGACAATGAAAACAACAATTAATACCAGAGCGCTAATTATAATAGGTTTAAGTATTTTCATGTACACCCTGACTTAAATGTAACAGAGGCAATTATAATAAAATCAGTTAAATATATTTAAAATTGATTCAGAATTTTATTAACTAAGGGGGACAGTCACCAGAAGGTAAGGATTCAGGATTTGCTGTTTAAAGCAGAATTTTTGACTTTCCTGCTATGCCCTGTTTGTTCTGCTGTTTTTCCTTTATTGGATAAAAACTGGTTTATTTTAGGCAGCAGCTTTTTTATATCTATGGGTTTTGTTATATAGTCATCACATCCTGCAAGTATGCTTTTTTCTTTATCACCGGCCATTGCATAGGCAGTTTGTGCTATTACCGGCAATGATTTCCTGATTTTTTTAATCTCCTTTGTTGCCTCATAACCATTCATTTCAGGCAGCTGGATGTCCATTAGAACAATATCAATATCCATATTGCTCTTACATATATCAATACCAACCAAAGCATCTTTAGCCCGGATAACATTTGCATGCGTTTTTTTAAGGATTTCCTTTAAAAATGAATAGCTTGGATCATCGTCTTCCACAATCAGGATTGTAATCTTTTCCCAACTGTAATTCTTAAGGAAGCCTTCCTCAAATGAATATTTGTCAATTGCCCTTGTAACTTTAAGATAAGGAAGAGTGAAAAAGAATGTTGTTCCGGATCCGGGGTTTGAATCTACCCACATATCGCCTCCGAGAAGCTCGACAAGATTTTTGGAAATAGCCAGTCCTAATCCTGTACCTACAATATTCTTTTCTTCAGAAGATGTTGTTCTTTTGAATCTCTCGAAGATTATTTTAAGTTCATCCCTGGATATACCTATACCGGTGTCCTTCACATATAATTCAAGTGTTTTTTCATCCTTTATTTTATAACCAAAATTTATTGTTCCGGCTTCAGTGAATTTTACAGCATTGCTAATAAGGTTACTTAATACCTGGCGTAATCTGTAAGGATCTGTTTTAATATTTAAATTTTCAGCAGAATCCCTGTCAAATATTAGTCTCAGATGTTTTTTATCTGATTTTTTGATATTATCCTTAAATGCTTGTTCCAATTCTGATAAAAGCTTGTAGATATTACATTCCTTTTTGTCAATTTTAATTTCACCTGCTTCAATTTTTGCGATATCAAT
>CAZFHF010000566.1:0-1743 GCA_964518655.1 uncultured Bacteroidales bacterium
GGGAGAGAATGATACTCTTTCCCCTTCGTGCACCCTGTATCCCTAAAGGGAGGCTGGGAGTATATATAATTTCAGCAATGAATGAATCAAATTATAATGTAAATCGTGTAATAATTAAATAATAATTTGATATAACATTCATTTTTAGTTCTGATACAATGTAAAAACTGCCTGAAATATGGCAGTTTTATTATGAATTGGTTCTAAAATATATAAACATTTTACACGATCATTCGTATATTCAAGGGCTGTTTTCACTAACTAAACCAAGCTATTATGAAAAAGAATATTTTTGTTATAGTCTGTATTTTCAGCCTTGCATCATTTTCTCACGCTCAAGTCTTTAATACTGCCGGGACTTTAAAACCCGGAAAATTCAGCGCCGGCTTTGAACCGGGCGTATATGTAAACGGGGGGACAAGCCCAAATTTATTTCTTTATGCAGGGGCAGGGATTGTTAATGGACTTGATTTTGGTCTTAAACTTGGGCTTTTTGAGCATGATATCTATTTTGGAGGAGACATTGAATTTGCCCTTGGCAAACTATTTTCATTATCCGCAGGGGCCCATTCATGGGGAGATTTTGCGCTCGATGCTACAGGATTAATTACATTTCAATTGGGGAAAGCAGTTGATTTGTACACCGGCCTTGATATGGATGTAATCTTTGCCAATGACGCATTAATTCCGTTATGGATTCCAATTGGGATAGAAGTTCCTCTTAAAAGCTATATGTTGTTTTTGTTTGAATCGGAGATAAATGTTACAGATGTCGGTAGCCATTACATCGGAGGAGGCTTGAATTTTCTGTTTTAAACATTTTAAAGGCAAATTTACATAGCAATTGCTTTAAAGCACTCTCTGGGGGGTGCTTTTTATGATACTGGATCTTCTCGTCCCGGTTCCGTTGATTGGAATTATTTTCCCGGATTATATGATATGCCATACGGATGATTTTATAATATGTTAAAGCAATATTATATTTTAGTAATAAATTAGTACAATATCGATAATTTATTCTTTATGGATTGTACCGGCAAGAATCTGGAGGCATTATTATCGACGTTTAAAATGCTTGACAATCATCATCAAAAAGTATTGGAAATATCCGGATTTAATTCCGGTCATAAAATACTTCATTTATTTAAATCAACTGATGAGATAATATAATTTATTAATCTTATATGCAAAAAGATATAATTAATAAGGAAAATTTAAAATTAATAGCATTAGATAAAATTCTGGGTCTTTTGCGAGATAACAAATCATTTGAATCATCCCTTCAACTGATATGCAATGGAATATCGGAAGCTTATGAGTATACAGAGCAGGTTTCGGTTAAGATCTGTATCAATGAATTTGCATTTTTCAGTGAAAACTTCCGGGAAACTCAATGGGTCGAAAAGCGATGTTTCGAGACTGCAGATAAGATGCCCTGTTCAATTGAATTGTTTTTTTCAAGAGAGTTCATTGAATATGAAGACAGTAAATTTTTGGTGAAGGAGGATAGTTTTTTAGGCAATTTAGTCATGTTAATTATCGGAACAATTGCCAGGTTTCATCTTGACAAATTGCTCTTTGAAAACACCGAAAGAGTAAAGGAACTTAAAGGGATTAATCGCACTACTACTATCTTAAGCAAAGGAGAGACATTAGAGGAATCGCTTCAAAGAATATGTTCATTTTTACCTGAAGCATGGCAATATCCTGAGCATACGGTAGCAAAAATAACTTATGATGATA
>CAZFHF010000567.1:0-1735 GCA_964518655.1 uncultured Bacteroidales bacterium
TGTAAAAAAATGAAAAGACTTATATATATAATATTACTCACTGCAATTTCAGCTTGCCTGAAAGCCCAATTCGCAGCTGTATTGGCAAAGAACGTTTTTACCCGGCTGGAAAATGATTCGGCTGTACTGGTCCCGGATGAAAATCTCAGGGGTGCATTACAGTGGCAGAAGAGTACTGATTCCGCAATCTGGACAGATATCGAAGCCAATTTAACAGGCGACACCCTTGCATTTGTTCCTGAGGTTACTGAAGTGTACCGCCTGCAAATAACGGAGGGTACATGTATGCCTATATACAGTGCCACTATATTAGTTTTTGGCCAGGGTACGGGTGTTTCCTGATACCTGTCATACGGCATTTCAGTTGCTGAATTGTATGATGAAGGTATACTGGTCGGCACTCTTGAGCAGAGTGGCGCTGATTCAGCAGATCTGGCTGATGCCGGTCTTATCGGTACAGTGACGGATGTTGATAATAATATCTATGGAGTATGCCAGTGTTTACAAGACATTATACAACTGGTATGCAGTTGATACGGGGATTTTATGCCCGGCAGGATGGCATTCATCGACCAATGCCGAGTGGGATACCCTTGTCTCATTCCTGGGAGGCAGTGAGGTTGCAGATTGAAAGCTGAAAGAAACGGGTTATGATCACTGGTATGTTCCTAATGAAGGTGCGACCAATGAAACAGGTTTTACAGCTCTTGGCGGAGGCGGTTGCAATTACGATGCGACTTTCACATACATTAATAACTCCGGTCACTGGTGGACTGCTGATGAGTACATGGCAATCTGGGCCAAATACTGGCGCATGAACTTCAGCATCAGCAACGCAACCAGTGATAACCGTCAGAGGAAGAGCGGATTATCCGTGCGCTGTATAAAGGATTAAAAAAGGGGCAGACACATTCTGGTTGCTGGTTGCACGTTTAACTAACGATTTAAACCTGCAACCAGCAACCTGTAACCTATAACTTATAAAACAATATCAAAACACTCCTGCACATTTTCAACATATGAATTCCCTATGGGTATATGGGAGTTACCTATTTTGATCACCCTGTATCCCAGGGCATCGACATGTTCGGTATTAACTATATACGACCTGTGCACCTGAATAAACTGTTCTTCCGGCAGTTTATTGATAAAATCCTTTATTGTGGCACGGATCAAGTGTTTGGAGTTATTGCAATATAGCTCTAGGTAATTCCCATCAGATTTAATCCATTTAATATTATATAGCTTTAATTTATACATAAAATGATCCTTCTTTATAAAAATATTATTATTTACAATGAAGCTACTATTTTTTTTATAGCTATTTTTACTCCCAAGACTTCTCAAATAATTAGCAAATGTAATCTCTATTGAAGTATATAGATCTTCTTTCTCAAAGGGTTTTATGAGATAGCCATATGGATTTACCAGCTTTGCTCTTTCAACTGTTTGTTTATCAGAATGTGCTGTTATAAATATAAATGGTTTACGATACTTATCTCTTAGCAGTTTTGCCAAATCAATTCCGTCACCTCCATTATATAATAATATATCTAATAAAACTAAATCAGGAGACTGATTCTCTATAATATCCAATGCTTCTGTTATTTCTTTTGATATACCAATCACTTCATAACCAATTTCTTCAATCATATCCTTAATGTCCTCAGCTATAACTATTTCATCTTCAACTATCAAAATTCTTATTTTTTTCATTTTTTAAAATGTTTATAAT
>CAZFHF010000568.1:0-1732 GCA_964518655.1 uncultured Bacteroidales bacterium
TGCCATCATTTACCGGATGGTCCAGATCTTTTATACTCTCGTCCTGATATTCGCTTACACATATAATCAATGCATTATATTTAACCTCTTTATATAAATTCCCGGGATCCTCATCAGAGATTATTTCTTCCCTTTCAATATAAAAGATCTTCTCAGTGGCAAGTAATTGCTGATCCTTTGCTACAACACGTATTGTATTGATATCCATGGCAAGGGGAATTTTAGTATAAAATTCTCCGTTGGCCTTAAATGGTATCTCTTTGCCGCCAATTGTCAATTCATAAATACCACCGTCATCAGATAATCTTCCTTTTAAAACAATTTCCTTTTCCTTTGTCTTAAAAGCATTTTCTATTGTTGTTGCATAGTTAATCTTTACCGGGTCTTTGACAAATATATCAGGAGGATCGTTTTGTACAGCTTTTTTCAGTTCAGAGATCCTTAGATAATCAACATATATACTCGAATTATTGCTAACCTGAAATCCGATATAATCACCAAAAAATTCCTTATAGGGCATAGAATGTACTAACTCTTCATTAATAAAGAAATAGTAATTATTATTGATTTTTCTTATAGTTAACTTATTATACAGTGTCTTTTTTATAAGGTCGGATGGAGTTGGCGGGATATAATCATGAAATTCACCTGAAAATTTATCAATAGTATACAGTCCGTTTCCGCTAATCAGGAAATCATACTGGTTATTAAAATCGGATGATTTGCCCCATTGAAGGCCGAAAAATCTCATTGAATCACCTTTTGCAAACCTGATATAAGTCTCTATTTCGAAATCGTGGTTCTGTTCAAATTCAACTTTTATCAGATCTTCCTTTGCATTATCGTCATACGACTGAAAGAAAAGCTTGCTGTCTTCAATTCCCTCCGACCAGTCTTTGGGCTCATGGCCCAAACCCCATTTATTGCGGTTATCATCGAAATCATCATAAAATATAGCTGTCTTTTCTTCAGAAGAGATGCTATAGTATTCCCGCGGATTCCATACAGTCTGGCTTAATAATATTGCCGGAAACCATAAAAGGGCCAGAGAAAGGCTTTTTATTTTATTATATATATTCATTGTATTATCAAAGATAGTGAATTAGCAAAGCAGATTGAGAAATTTTTTATAATTTAGGATTCTTAATCAATAAAATAGCTTATTTTATTGACTAAAATAAATCCTTATCATTATGAAACAATCCGTTTCAAAATGTATGTTGTTACTGTTCTTCCTTTTAATTCACTGCCATAACAGCTATAATCAGTCTATCAGCTTTGCAGAAGTTCCATCGGGCATTCCTTATTTACAGGAATCTGTTTCTATTGGTGACATTGACAGGGACCTGGATTATGATATTGTCGTTGGCGGCATAGTCTATTTAAATAATTCCGGAACATTTAATTCATTCATATTTATTGGTGACTTAGCTCATGCAACCGCTCTCGGTGATTTTGACAATGATAATGACCTGGATATAGCGTTGGCCGGGGATCCTATTACTGGTGACGGAGGTAAGATTTACAGGTGCCTGCAGGACGGATTTGGTGATCCTTATTTTGAATTTGTCTCTAATTTCAGCGGCTTTTTTTATTCTGATGTCAAATGGATTGATGTTGATAATGACGGCGATATGGATTTATATAACAATGGTTATTTTTCTCTTGTAGGCAGTACCAGTTTATTCTCAGAAATGTATGAAGTTGAGGGCGGTACTTTCACTTCAATAGA
>CAZFHF010000569.1:0-1723 GCA_964518655.1 uncultured Bacteroidales bacterium
GAGTAATTACTGTTGCCTGATGATTTTATGTTAAAAAGCCTTTGATATATCATTATGCTAAGGCCGGTGATCAGCAGAAGTGCTGCAAAGTTGCCCAGCATCTTTACAGGGCTTAAGAAAGGAAGAGGGTATTTATTTATGATCACTGCAATAATTGCACATACAGTAACTGCCAGAAGAAGTATAAATCCGTAAAATACCATCATATGAGAGATTCTCCTGTGTTTTTGTGTACTGCATTTGCTGAAATTTGAATGTGTCACGGTTGAATTTAGAACAGTTCTGATGCTTTTAAATAAACCTGACTGTTTGGGGCAGGGAAGGTTCTTTTTCATGTCAAGCCAGAATTTTCTGAGACCTGAAAAAGAAGCACCGGCAACAAGAAAAGTAAGTGATATAAATGAGCTGTTAAGCCAGGCGTGAGGAAAAAACTTTGAGAAATTTACAGGGCCGGGAGGTATTTTTAATGTTCCTGCCGCATATATTATGGCAAGAATTACAATGACAGGGATAGCCAGGGTCAAAGGAAAATACGCAGGCTTACTTAATATTTGCGCAAGAAATTTAGGCCTTGCATAATGCAGGTAATTTATTTGTCTTAATGCTGATAAAATATCTGCAGGCTTGATACCGCGAGGACAATGTGTTGAGCAATCTCCACACTGGTGACACAACCATATATCAGGATTACCTATTAGTTTGTCTTTTAATCCCCAGCCAGCCCAGATAATTTCTTTTCTGGGAAAAGGCTTGTTTTCCGGAGATATTGCGCAAACCACAGTACATTCCCCGCATTGCATGCATTCTTTTAAAGATGAACCGCTGATTTTCTTAGCCTGCTGTATAAAATCAATATCTGGTGATATATTATTCATATCCGTCAAAAATAATACTGTTATCCTAAATTAGCAAAATGAGCTTATAAACAACTGCAACTTGTATTATATCTTAAAATGAACATACCGCACTTTGATACTGCTCCTGAGCCAAATTTGATGTTAAACATCAAAAATGTTACAGTAATCAAAAAGTGGTTATAAAAACGTAACAAATTAAATAAATATTAGTAATATAGTTGTAATAAAATAACTAAATCGTTAAATAAAATAAGGCTTAAGTATTAAAATATTACCAGCAATAATAAGCCTTTTGAAAAAAAAGAAATATCTTTACCGGTTCAAAAATTATGGCCGGATTAAAACTTATATTATAATTTAATTAATGGAATTGTCCAGTAAAATAAAAACTATTGTTGGAAAGTTTGAACCAATCACGCTTACCAGGATGAATGGTGTTGAGCTAATGGACAGAACTGATATTAAATATGTGTTCAGCATTGATAAATTATATGATGTTCTTAGCGGGGCATTAAAAAAATATTATATACTTGCTGTTAAAAATCAGCGTGTGCATACATATAACAACCAGTATTTTGACACTGATGATTATCAGATGTATTCAAAACATCATAGCGGCCAGCTTAACAGGTATAAAATAAGATACAGAAAATATCAGGTTTCGAATATTGCATTTCTGGAAATAAAATTAAAAACTAACAAAAAAAGGACAATAAAGAAACGCATAAGAAATGAATTCAGTAGTGATATTAACGGAGAATCAATGAGTTTCATTGAAAAAAATTCTCCGTATAAAATTCATGATCTTACACCTGTATTAACCAATGATTTTAAGAGGATAACATTAGTGCACAAAACCGAAAAAG
>CAZFHF010000570.1:0-1722 GCA_964518655.1 uncultured Bacteroidales bacterium
TTATTGAAAAACAATGCTCGGATAACGAGATGCATACAATTCTCAATTTACTGCATGGAACGGAGTTCACCAGATTAATACCGATAATAATTCTAGCTGAAAAATATCCTGAACAACATTATTCAATAAACGGAATTGAAACAGGTAGTGTTGTGTTTTTAACAAAACCTGTAAAATCTGCTGAGCTTACAGGCATGGTCAGAATCTATCTTGATTTATACTGTTACAGTAAAAGACTGGTATATGAAACCGAACAAAGCACCATTTATAAAAAGGCTTTGCAAAAATCAGAGAACAGGCTGTCAGAATTGAGCAGGGGAGTTGTTGATAAATTAAAATCAGCTTTTATAGCAAATGTTTCACACGAACTCAGAACACCAATGAATGCTATTGTTGGATTTGCAAATTTGCTTGCCGATGACAACCTGCTGGAAAAACAAAGACTGGAATATATAAGCTATATTAACGATAGCAGCATGGCCCTGATAAATCTGATAGAAAATATTATTGATATAGCAAAAATTGATGCCGGGCAGCTGAAAATCAAAAACGAGCCGGTACAGGTAAGAAATATATTACTTGAACTGCATTCATCATTTACGCAGGATATTATAAATAAAGGACTAAATAAGATTGAAATAAAATATATAAATATAGATGATAACAAAAATGTAATTATAAGAACTGACCAGTTTCGCTTAAGACAGATCATGGTTTGTCTGCTGAGTAATGCAATAAAACTTACTGCGCATGGATTAATTCAATATGGGTATGAAATGTCAGGAAACAGCATCAGGTTATTTGTAAAAGACAATGGCATTGGAATTCATGCAGATAAACTTGATTTAATCTTTGATCGTTTTGAGTATAGCAGAGATGAATTTTATGCAGATTTATCCAGTGCTGGAATTGGATTATCACTGGGTAAGAAACTTGTGGAATTATTGGGCTCTGACCTGAAGGTTGAATCAGAAGTAGATGTTGGCTCCACATTCTTTTTTGAACTGCCTTATGACAAAATTGAATCTGATAATATTCAAAAAGACTGGGATTCCGGCAAATCATTAACGAATATATATGACTGGAAAGATAAAACCGTATTAATTGCTGAAGATGAATATGATAATTTCTTTTATCTGAATGAAATACTGGAAGGTACAGGTATAAAAGTCATCTGGGCTAAAGATGGAGAAGAAGCTGTTAATATGGCAAAAGAACAAGATATTGATCTTATTTGTATGGATATTAATATGCCAAAGTTATCAGGTATTGACGCATTTTATCAGATCAAAAAGTTCAAGCCGGATATTCCTATTATAGCTCAGACAGTTTATTCAAGTACCAGCAGGAAGGATACATGTTTCGAAATAGGTTTTAATGATTATCTGGCCAAACCTTTTGGAAGCCAGGAGCTATTTGAAAAAATAAGCAGGATATTTAAATTCGAAAAAGCACATTGACCAGCAACCAGCAACCAGCAACCAGCAGCAATTTAACAGTTTAGCAATTCACCCTGTGAAATCACGCAAAGCGGGAAAATCTCCGATTTTATTTCACTGGGCAAACAGTTTAACAATTCACTGACATTAATTAATAAAAAATCGATTATTTTCTTATATATTTATAATGACTTTTATAAAGATTAACTTAAAACCCATTATTTATGAAAATATTAGATCGCGTTAAAGGGATAATCCTGAATCCTAAAAACGAATGGAACAC
>CAZFHF010000571.1:0-1721 GCA_964518655.1 uncultured Bacteroidales bacterium
AAATATTTTAAAAATCAATAATAAATGTTTTAAAAAATAATTGGGATCTCAAAATGGACAAAAAAGATGTAAAATTATTTAAGAATAAATTGCTGTTAACACTTAAAGAGAACATACTAGGATATTGGATGAAGCACACTATTGATGAAAGACATGGTGGTTTTGCAGGGTTTGTTGATTTCAATAACAAAATTGACCTTACAGCAAATAAAGGCATAATATTAAATGCACGAATACTATGGACTTTTGCAGCTGCGGCTAAATTCCTGAAAGATCCAGAATATACTGTTATTGCTGACAGGGCATATTCCTATATTATTGAAAAATTTGTTGATCCAAAGTATGGCGGAGTATACTGGGAACTTGACAATAAGGGCAATGCCGTTGACAGTAAGAAACAGGTATATGCACAGGCTTTTGCAATTTATGCACTATCAGAATACTATAAATTAAATAAAAACGATGATGTCCTAAAGCTGGCACAAGAGCTTTTTTATTTACTTGAAAAGTATAGCCTCGATAAAAATAAAGGTGGTTATATTGAGGCTTTTACCGAAGAGTGGGAAAACATGGATGATGTCCGGCTGAGCATGAAGGACAGAAATGCAAAAAAGACTTTGAATACACACCTTCATGTTCTGGAGGCATATACTAATCTGCTGAGGATATGGCCGGATGAAAAATTGTTAAGCTCGCTGAAGAACATTATAAGTACTTTTATCAATTACTTTATTAACGACTCGTACCATCTTAACCTGTTCTTTGATGAGAAATGGCATGGGATTGATAACATTATTTCCTTTGGCCACGATATTGAATTCTCCTGGCTTTTTACCGAAGCAGCAGAAGTACTTAATGATAAGGATATGATTGGTATTACCGAAGATATTGCACTGAAAATGGTAGATGCTGTCATAGATGAAGGTTTTGCTCCGGATGGAGGTATCTATAATGAGATAAACCTGGATACCGGACATCTTGATACTGACAAGCACTGGTGGCCTCAGTCAGAAGGAGTTGTTGGTTTGGTTAATGCATACAGGATTAGCAGCGATAATAATTACCTGGAAAGAGCAATACGATTGTGGGATTTTATTGATGAATTTATTATTGATCATGAAAATGGAGAATGGTTCTGGAGAGTTGATAATAAGGGTATACTCTATAATGATAATGAAAAAGTCGGCTTCTGGAAATGCCCGTATCATAATTCAAGAACATGCATTGAGGTAATAAACCGACTATCCTGAAAAGCAATATTTATTGCAGAGATTATAGCTAAAAAGTTATAAATCCCAAATTAATGCAGTAATTTCAGCCTGATTTTTCAGGGGGTTGGTGCTCAGGTTTGAGATTTGATAATTGAGATTTGGAATTTATTTGAAATTTGAGTTTTGATATTTGGAATTTTCAATAAGTATCCCTCAGGCTTACTATTTCAAGCTTATCTTCAAATCCTTCTGACGGGCCTGCAGTTTTAAATGTTATCTCTACAAGCCGGCCGGGCAGAACATCAACATAATTATCGCTGAAAAATCCTTCAATACCCTGCACAGAAAGATAGATATTTTTAGCCAGCTTATCGGTGGTAATTTTTATTTTGTATATGCCGTCTGCTGCAATAATTTCTGTCTTTATTTCAGGTTGCGGCAAATCAAGATCTTTTGGTTCAGCATAGTAAAATGTATTATCTGATATTAAGCGGCCGTCCTTATCTTTTA
>CAZFHF010000572.1:0-1712 GCA_964518655.1 uncultured Bacteroidales bacterium
CAAGCGTTCTGAACCAACTGAACTAACGCCCCAATATTGCAAAATTACAAATTCCAATTCACAAATTCCAAAAACATCAGAATTTGGTTACTTAGCTCATTATTGAAAAATTATACGGAATTCCAAATGCTTCCTGAAATTAACCAATGACCAAATGCGAAAATGCGTAAATGAGTAAATGATTTATGTTATGATATTTATTTTATGTTACAAAAAACCAATAATAAGTAACGAATAACGAATAACCAATCAATGTCGTTTAGTTAAGACTATAATCTCTTATAGTTCATATGATAAAGCCTCTTTTTATGAATTTTCCTTTCATTCTTTCTGTTAGGCCTTATTATTTCCCTTGTATTTTCAATAATCCTATCGAAAGCTTTAAGGGCTTTTTTTATTATATTTTTAAGGAACAACCCTATACAAATATCTCTTGTCATTGATAAGGCGTTCGTCCTATTTATTTTCTGCTGATATTTAAGACCCTTCTCTTGTTCATATTCTTTCTTTATCTTTTCTTCTATTGGAAAAGCAAGGTTTGCACACAGGCTCATAATAAAAACCTTTGCAAAGAAATCTTGCTTTATTGCCAGGGCTGTTTTTCCTGAGAAGTTTTCCACTTCCATTCTTGCCTTAAACAGTTTATAACCTTCCTCTTCGTTCCATCTAAAATGGTAAAGCTCCCCAATATCTTCCACCGGGTATTTATTACTGTCCAATAAGGATGTACACAGAATCTCTTTTTCTACATTGGGTAGCTCAATGCTAACCAAACGACATTTAATTTCTTTATTCAATATATCAGGGTAATCTTTTAACATTTCCCTGTCCTTTTTTGGTAATCGGAACGATACAATCTTTTGCGTTTTACCACTTTCTGAAAATTTTTTCACACTAAGCCACCAGTCCTCTTTCATCCTCATGCAAAATTGAATCCCTTTGGCCTTAAGTAAAAATATTAAAGCCAGGCTCGGATACCCCCTGTCGAGTAATAATAAATCACCCTTTTGAACTTTATCAAGATGCTTATATAGAAGTTCTCTCTCACTTGATGCGTATGGCGCTATTTGAGCATCCAGAGTGAGCATGTTAATAGGATCATATAAAAATGAACCAATCGCCAGGGAACGCTTGCTGTCAGCATGAGGCCCAAAGCCATGTTCCCCAAATTCTTCTTTGATGCTTTTATGATTAGGTAATACCAGCCTTGTTCCATCCACTGAAACAATCCGCATATTATTCCAAACCATATAAGGCGCCTCCGAATAAAATGTGTTGTTCACACTTTCATTCAACTTGATAAATACTTCGTGGCTTAGTTTTGATCTGGCCTGCGTAAATGCTCCTTTGGTAACCTCGCGTATTTTAAACTCACCCCCTGTTACTTCTTGATAAAAGGAATCTAATTCCCTTTGAAGAGAACTTTTTACTCCTCTTGCAATAAACACTACTGTGGTTTTAAAATTTAATTTCCTGTCACGTGAGAATACCCCTGTAAAGCCGTCTTTTGAACGGCAGTCATATTCTTCATTTTCAATGGTTTTTGTTAGGTTATTAATTGTTTTCTCACGAAATTTACTTTTTTTGATTATTTTACATGAAGTACTATTATACCCCTAAGGTAATATTCATTACCCATTTATTAGCTATTCAAAGAACTTGTTTTACCTAAAGTTATCAACTATTTTTGCTTAACTAAACGACATTGAATT
>CAZFHF010000573.1:0-1013 GCA_964518655.1 uncultured Bacteroidales bacterium
AAAGGTCTGGTTTCTTATTTCATAAAAGAGAACAGAAAATATTTCAAAGCAGCAAAAGGAAGCAATAACCTTTGTTAAGCAAAAGCTTGATTCTGCAAAATGGTTTATAGATGCAATTAAGCAACGTCAAAATACACTATTGATTACAATGCATGCTATAATTAACTTTCAGCATAAATATTTTATCGAAGGCGATGAAACATTCCTGAAACCAATGATATTGAAAGATATAGCTGATATTACCGGTCTGGATATTTCAACAATATCAAGAGTGGCTAACAGCAAATATATACAGACTAATTTTGGTATTTATCCTCTTAAGTATTTCTTTTCAGAGGGTATGCAAACAGAAACAGGCGAAGAAGTTTCTACAAGAGAAATTAAAAAAATATTGAAGGATTGTATTGACAATGAAAATAAGAGGAAACCTTTAACGGATGATAAATTGGCGTCAATACTTAACGATAAGGGATATCATATCGCCAGGCGCACTGTTGCAAAATACAGGGAACAACTGAATATGCCTGTAGCAAGGATGAGAAAAGAACTTTGAAGCATCAGGACTTTAATATATTGTTATAACAAAATATTTATGCAGGTGAAATCAGCAAATATCATTTCAATATTATTTCATCCCCTGTTAATGCCATTTATAGGGATAATAACAATTTTAAAATCCGGGGCTTATATCGCATACATCGATAGCCGCTGGGTAAACCTTACCTTACTGACAGTATTCGTTCTTACAATATTTTTACCTTTAAGCTTAGCCCCATTTTACTATTATACAAGAATGATTGGTAGTATCAGGATGATAAACAACAGGGAGAGGATTGTACCATATTTTATAACATTTATATTATTTTATACCGCCCATTTTATTATTAAAAAATTACCACTGAATTATTTTTATTCGGTATACCTTTTTGCTGCAGCAGTATCTGTACTACTTGTGATAATTATTTCATATTTCTGGAAAATAAGTACACATATGGTTGGGATAGGGGGTCTTG
>CAZFHF010000573.1:1023-1710 GCA_964518655.1 uncultured Bacteroidales bacterium
TATTTAGTCTTTCTTTCAGGATGACTGTAAACCTGATGGGTATACTTATTGTTGCGATTGTTATTGCAGGAGTACTGGGGGCCTCAAGACTTAAATTAAACTCGCACAGCCCGTTACAGGTTTATTCAGGATTTTTATTAGGATTTATAACTATCGGATTTTTTTGCATGTTTTTCTAATGGACAGGAAGACAAACATTTTCGGATAAGTCTTTTTCATTTGTCGTAATAAACTCAGGCTTGAATTTATCAAGCTCGCCAATGGATTTTTCCAAATCAATCTTATTCTGATCGGCATAAAGGAAGAACCTTGACAGGTATCTTGCAAGATATTCCTGCTCTGTCTGGCCCGGTGTCGGTATTAAAATAGCAGTTCTTTTTAATACAATAAGGTCCATGATCGTTGAATAACCTGAACGGCAAATGATATATTTTGATTTGCTGATAATATCAAGAAGTTCTGATGCTGGCAGATGGGATGAAGCAGTTATTTCAGGTGAAATAATTGATGATGATTTTTCTCCTGGTTTACCCTTTATAATAAATGATTTATATCCTGTTTTTTTGATTTTATCAGTTATGGATTTTTCAAATATTGAACGCTGGGGTTCAGGGCCGGAAATAATTACAAGCAGATCATACAGGAAATATTTACTGCTTTCTATGCTTTCTATATATTTTGTAAATC
>CAZFHF010000574.1:0-1709 GCA_964518655.1 uncultured Bacteroidales bacterium
ATGTTTCCAGCTACCCCGCAGGTGTATACATAATTAAGGTCAGAAGTAACAATACAATAAAAACAGGGAAGTTTGTTATAAGGTAAAAAATTTATTTATTGCAATTGGTTAAAGTAAATGCTAACTTTAATCTGGCAAGTATTAACAAAAAGTAAAAAAATCATGAAAAAGATTTTCTTTTTATTACTATTGGCAGTAGTGATTTTCAGCTGTTCGAAAGATGATGACGGTAATATTTTCAAGGCTTCCATGAGTGCGCTTATTGATGATGAAGAATGGAATTCCGTAACAAGGTTGACAATCCTGGAAGAAGGCAAGTTTATAATAACAGGGACTTCGCTTAACGGTAAGATACTTACTGTCACTATAGGTGGAACAACAGAAGGAATATATGAACTCAGCCTGTCATCAGCCATGGCAGGTGCTGTATATAAGGAATCAGCGAGCATGAGCATTGAAGATGCTTATGTATCTGCAACAGGTGAGGTTAATCTTACTGATGTTAATAATTCCAAAAAAAGAATATCAGGCACATTCAGCTTTATAGCAATAAGAAACCTGACAAATACTATTAATATCACTGAAGGGGAGTTTAAGGATCTGCTATATACAGAGACAGGTGACTGATAACAATAAGACAGGCTGGCAGAGCTTATTGCTTTAGTTTACTTTTATACTTCAGTATCTCATCGTAAAGCTCGCGCACTACCTGTTGTTCACGCACAAGCGCCCGTTTCCTGTATTCTTCAAATTCTGCCTTGCTTTCATTGAGCTCAGATTTCAGGGCCAGGGTAACTGAGTTACTTTTTTTGAATAGCAAAACAAATACAGACAGTAAGACCAGCAGTGCCAGAATAATAATCCAGGTTATACCATTATATATTTTCTTGCTCGTTTTCAGTCCGAGCAGGCTCATGCTGTCTTTTTCCTTGATTGTGGTTTCTAGCTTTTTAGCTGCATTATCCACGGCTGCTGCCAGTGAGCCTATTTCTTTGTCTTTTGCCGATAAGAGGCTTTGTGCATCTTCCAGGTTTTGATGAAGGATTTTCAGGGTATCAAGTACCTGTGATTTCAATGAATATAACCACCAGGACCTGACCATCTTATAATCCTCGACTTTTTCTGACCTGTAAAGCACATAGTTAAACTGGCTTTCAATGCTTCCCCTGCCTATTCCGGGCTTTTCGGCAGTTTCCTGCGCAGCCAGATCATTAAGGGTTGTAAATAATAAAATAATTATGCCCGTGGTAAGCAGTCTTAGTAATAGTTTCATTTTTACAGATAGGTTTAACAAACATAGGATTTAACGTATTTCAGAATGAAATGTTGTTACTTTTTAAGACTAAAAACTAAATTGTTATAAATACGTATTATATTTATAATCTGAATTGCTTTTGATTCTGCGCGATTATTGATAATTGCTAATGAAACGCTTTATATGAGACTTTTGTGTATCAAACACCTCCTTGTATCTTGTATGATTATTCTGTTTAGCGGAATTACTCTATTTGCTGCTTCTGATTCCCTGGTCATCACGGAATTTATGGCTATAAACTCCGAAGTATTGCAGGATGAAGACGGCGATTATTCCGACTGGATTGAGATTTATAATCCTATGCCTGACAGTGTTAACCTGCTGAACTGGAGCCTGACGGACAATGCCGGTTCGCCTGCCAAATGGAAGTTCCCGCAGGTAATGCTCGCTCCCG
>CAZFHF010000575.1:0-1709 GCA_964518655.1 uncultured Bacteroidales bacterium
GATTCAGCAATTTTTTTATCGCCGTTCTTATAAGAGATGCATGTCATCGATTCCCCTATTTCGATGGCGGTATTTGGCATTAACCTGAATATAGGTACCGCCCCCAGTTTATTTTCAACCTCATTGATAGCTAATCCTGATACTGTATATGTTATGATATGCCTGTCCTTGTTAACTGAACTTTTAATATCATCAAGCAGGGAATTAACTTGCTGGGGCTTAACGGCAATTATAACGAGCTCTGAGTCAGATACTGCTTTACTGCTGTTGTCAGTAACCTGGTAACCTTCTTCAGTTAAGAACATTCTTCTTCTCTCCCTGATTTCGGATACGATAATATTCTCGTTGTTGAAATCCCCGGTTCCCAGTAAGCCCTTAATGATTGATGCACCGAGGTTTCCCCCTCCAATAATGGCTATCTTTTTGAATTTCATTTTAGGTATTTTTATTTTAACTGTGTATTATCCCCTTATGGCCTTAATTCCGGGCAACTCTTTACCTTCGATATATTCAAGCATCGCGCCTCCTCCTGTTGAAACATAACTAACCTCATCGGCCAGTTCATTTTGGTTTATAGCAGCAACCGAATCTCCCCCTCCAATCAGGCTGAAAGCTCCCTTTGACGTAGCAGTAGCTATTGCATTTGCTATGGCAGTAGTACCCCTGGCAAACTTTTCCATTTCAAACACTCCCATTGGCCCGTTCCAAAGTATGGTTTTTGAGTTATATATTATTTCCGTATATTGCTTTATTGTTTCTTCTCCTATATCAAGTCCCATCCAGCCATCCGGTGTCTGATCCGTCCTTGAAAGTGAAGTTTTTGCATCTGCTTCGAACTTATCGGCATTCACAGCATCAACAGGGATATATACCCTGACATTGTTGGCTTTAGCTTTTTCAAGCACGCTTAATGCCAGTTCAAGTTTATCTTCCTCGCATAATGAATTTCCTATTTTCCCTCCCTGTGCCTTGATAAATGTATATGTCATTCCTCCGCCGATTATAAGATTATCGATCCTCGGCAGGAGGTTTTCAATAACCATAATTTTATCCGATACCTTTGCTCCTCCCATTATAGCAGTAAAAGGTTTTTCGGCTTTATTTATCACTTTGTCCATGCTCTCCAGTTCGCTGTTTATAAGGTAGCCAAACATTTTATTTTTTTCAGAAAATAAATGTGCTATGATTGTTGTTGATGCATGGGCGCGGTGAGCGGTACCAAAAGCATCATTTACATAAACATCCATCCCTTCTGCAAGTTTTTTCGAAAATTCTTCATCACCCTTTGTTTCACCGCTGTAAAAACGCAGATTTTCAAGTAAAAGAACATCACCCGGCTGAAGGGCATTTTTTAATCCCTGAGTTTTTTTGCCTATACAGTCATCTGCAAATATTATTCTGGTTTTTGGTAAATAATACTTAAGTGTGGGGATAACATGTTTTAATGAAAATTTGTCTTCCGGGCCTTCCTTTGGCCTGCCGAGATGTGACATCAATATAGCAGTCCCACCGTCTCCAAGGATTTTTTTGATTGTTGGCAATGCCCCTGCTATTCTTGTATCGTCAGTTACTTCGAAAGTCTCTTTGTCAAGCGGCACATTAAAATCAACCCTTACTATTGCCTTCTTGCCTGAAAAGTTATAGTTATCAATTGTTTGCATTTCAGTTAAGTTTACAGATTATTAATTCGGTAAATTTAGCAAACTATT
>CAZFHF010000576.1:0-1698 GCA_964518655.1 uncultured Bacteroidales bacterium
ATACCATCCCATAAGAGGCTGTTCACTGCCTTTAACGATTCTTATAATAAATGCAGGATCAGGAAATATTTTTATTAATGTATTTTTATTGCTATCGCATATTGAGTAATGATCATCCTTTTTTTCAGGAAACATTTCAGGATTCAGATGCAGGGGAAATTCAACCAGTATATCTTTAGCTGCCCTGCATTCTATATTGTCACTTATGAATATCATATTATTCACTTTATCAAATATAAGTTTTCTTGTATGTACAATACCTGAATTCTTATAGCCATCATGGCTGGCTAGTATTTTATCATAATTTTCATTTGACTCTGATTCTTTAACTGCAATTTCATAATGATCAAGCCAAAGTGTGGGACCGGCGTTTAGTGCCTGATTTTTATTATTGATCCTTATTGTATTATGTGCCAGTGTGCCGATGAAATATTGCCGCCAGTCAGTGTGTGTATGGTATGAAAACGTTCCGGGATCTGCGAGAACCTCCGTGCCATCTATGTGAAGTATAAAGCTGAGGGCATCTGAATGGCCATGAGCGGCAATTGATAGATAGCCTAAAGGTGCTGCATCAAAATGAATATAAATTTCTTTATTCCCTCTTTGCTTGCGTAATATGAAATGCCCTTCTTTCTTATACAAACATGATTCAAGATCTGATTTTTTATCTGTTATTGACCGGTATATATTTTCTCCTTCATTTCCAAAAAGTATCTGATTTTTTATATCAAAACCGTTCGATTTTACTTTTAGTTCAGGATCTTTAAAAAGTATAGTGCCGGAAGTAAGAAGGGACTTAAAATTGTTATGCTTAGGTTCATGATCCAGAATTAAAACCCTGCCATCATCATCATCACCGTATCGTGGAATATTGCAGTTGATATCAGTAAACCGGTATATATAGTAAAATATATTTTTTAGCATAAGACTGAATTTCTGTGAAAATCTATTATTCGTTTGTTCACCTGTAACGTAAGCCAGGAGCAGAAAATCAGTAATAAACTGTATGTATTCAGCAGCTTCTTCTTTGTTAATTCCATTTTCAGAGTGTTGTTTTTGTATTTCAATTTCAAGCCCTTTTTTAGCATAGGTGTTCCACTTTTCCGACTCTTTGAATTTCCATAGCGAGGTAGCAATGAACAATCCTGCATACTCTGATATAAGATGATTATTGGCTGATGAAAACCTTGATGGATTTTTATAGGAATAAAGGCAATGCAAGTATATTACTGGCAGCCATCTGTCTTGTACAAAGCTGTGAAATTCAGATGAAATAGTCACTAGCTCATTGATATTCAGGATCTCCCAGCACAGAAACCAGTTTATTAATCTTATATTCACCTCAATATTGCTATACCAGTTGATACCAAGCAAGTACGGATTATTCTTTATCCAGCTGTCATTAATTCTTATGAATTCTTTGATATATTTATCATCTTTTGTTGCAATATAATTGAAGCATATTTGCGGTAAAAATAAAAGCCTGTTTACTTCCCAGATATACTTGGCACATCCTGTTTTTTCACTGAGGATATTAATATTCTTTGAGAATATCTCCGGCGATCTTCGTGATGTGGACAGATCAAGATGCCAGTCAATATCTCCCGAATAATCCAGCGATTTGTCGAATATTTTAATGTTCTGATTGCAGAGCCTGGTGATTTTTGTGTCAGGTAATATCTTTTCAGCAGGGGCAAC
>CAZFHF010000577.1:0-1694 GCA_964518655.1 uncultured Bacteroidales bacterium
CCGTCCCATCATATTTGCTACTACACTGTTATTCAGGTAGATCGTGTACTTTCCAACCGGCATTTGTGGGAAGAAATGATAAAAACTTAACATTTCTTCAAGGCTGGCTTTAGATATTCCTACTGCATTGGCCAATCTTTGATTCAGCTCAGGGGGGATATAACCTTTTTCTTCCTTAATATCAAGCAGGATATCCAGAAGATGTGACGGATCTGCATTGTATTTGTCAATGATCTGTTGAATGGAAGTTTCCATGGAATCAATTATTTATTTAATTTAATGTGTTGTGCGATTGAAAGAACTAAGTAATTGAATCATAGAATTTTTGTAGAACCGCACCACGGCGCGGCTCTACAAATTCCTAATTATTAATATCGTCGATTCGATCGTCCAACACGTTTTATTTAATTATCTTCTGACCGTTCCTTTTATGTTTGTTCACAAAATATATAAGATTAACCAGTTCGCTTTCAATATTGAAATTGTTTATGACGATTTCATCAGTACTCTTGAATTTGACCGGTGTGAAATTAAGAATTCCCTGAATATTCGATGATTTAAGAATTTCAAGAGTCTGTTGTGCGGCAATGTCTGGAACGGCCATAATGGCCACTTTAATTTTATTGTTTTTGATAAATTCTTCAAGTTCTTCGATCGGCTTGACAGGAATATCCCCGTTTTCACGAATCTTTCTTATGTCAATGTCAAAACCTGCAACAATTCTGATTCCATCATTGAAGAAACCTTTATAAGACATTAATGCTTCACCAATCCGCCCAACGCCGACGAGAACGACTTTTTGAATTTCATTGCTGCCAAGAATTTCATCTATTTTAGATAGAATAGAATCTATGCTATAGCCTCCTTTCTGGTTGCCTGATATTCCAAACATGCCGAAATCTTTTCTGACCAATGAAGCTGAAATACCGAGAGGATCCGCTATATTATCGGAAAAGATTTTAACCATTCCCAGTGATTTAAAGCGGTTGAGTAAATGTTTGTAACTAAGGAGTCTATTAATCCGGTTTTGAAGGGTCATAATAAATATAATTGAATGATTTATTTAAAGATACAAATATGTTGTGTTACTGGATAATAGAAATTATTAGGTTAAAGGTTTTCATATATATTCGTTCCAGGACCTCGTGCTGATAGGGTTTCAATCTGATGAAAATATCTCTTTAAATAATTTTATTTATTTGATCGGAGTTTTTATTGTTATTTGAATAACATTATGTCAATAATTTATATCATAATATGAAAATGCAGTCACAAATATATATATCATGATTTATACAAATAATGTTTTTTATCATATTAATTTAATGTGAATTCGATATAGCAATATTTTGAAAACTAACAAATTAGAGTATTAATGTAATGAATTTCTTTGAGAATCTTTGTATTTAAGTGTCTTTGTGGCACTTTTTATTATTAATATTTAGCCACAAAGACTCAAAGACATAAAGATACACAAAGTAATTTACTGAAATATAATATTTTATATTGTATGCCTCATATCGAACTCACATTAATTAAAGTAATAAATCAATTTGGAAAGGATACAAATTAGGGAGTTATTGGTTTTATCAAAGATATAGTTATGTGAATATTTTTCTTATCATATAGTAGTTATAACCGTAGCATAAGCAGGACAGAAAAATCCCCCGGGGAATTTCTAAAGGCTGGTTAAA
>CAZFHF010000578.1:0-1693 GCA_964518655.1 uncultured Bacteroidales bacterium
ATAAGTTTTGCCGATGACAACATGTTTGTTAACAGGAAGTATTCTAAAAGACTATTGAGGGAGCTCATTCCTTTAAGCATTCGCTATATGGCTCAATCAGACATTTCTGTCGCCGAGGATGATGAGCTGCTGAAAATGATAAAAGAAAGCGGCTGTACATTTTTATTTATAGGATTTGAAAGCCTTTCGGGTGAATCGATGAAAGAAGTTGACAGGAAGCAGTGGAAAGCGAAATATTTGAAGTATTATGAAAAGTACATTCATAAAATACAATCTTATGGAATAGGTGTAATGGGCGCATTTATTCTTGGATTTGATAATGACAACGAGCTAATCTTTGAACAGGTAATAGACTTTATAAAAAATAATTGTTTATATAATGCACAGGCTTCAATACTTACTCCTTTTCCAGGAACAGAGATAAGGAAAAGGTTGATATCGGAAAACCGGCTGCTACTTACAGAATGGAATAACTATACCGGCTGTGATGTAAATTTTATTCATAAAAATCTTACAAAAAAGCAGCTGGAAGAAGGGCTCGTTCATGTTTACAAGAGTATTAATGCTAAAGACTATTTTGAAAAGAAAATGAAGTACTTCAAGGAAGTGCACAAAAACCTGCTGCTAAAAAATAACAACTAAATCAATACAGATCAAATATCCTGTAACATATGTCTCCTGTTGCTCCATAATACCAGTATAATTATAATACCGAACAGCAGAAGTGCAAGGGAAATAAATCCGTATACTAGACCGTCTGTTAAATCAGAAGTAAATAACCCCTGAAGAATACCGAAGGTTGTATCCAGAAGGGAAAGGAATATTAAGGAGCTTCCTGCCATGAAGGAGAAAAGAAACCCATATTTCTTTTTATTTAAAAGACCTATACTTCCTACAAGCAGGCATGGTGTCAGATATCCCAGGTCGGGGACCGGAAAAGCACGTTCGTGCGCAAGAAAAATTTCCGATTTCTCGTTATTGCTGTTCTCAAATATGAAGAATAAAATCCAGAATATTATTATACCAAGGGCATAGATTATTTGAAGATATGCCAGTAGCTTAATGCTTTTCTTCATAATAGTATAATTTAATCATTAATATCAAATACGGATGACTTTCATAATCATATACTCATATAAATGATAAGGTATAAAATTTTTTATAGTCACACCAAATTTTTCCGAAAATAATCCTGTCTTATATCTCAGTCTCGGATAGGTCCTTTTCTTTAGAATTCTTTCAATAAGACGGGGTATAATTATAATATCAGGAGCTTTGGATTCAGCTCTAACGGTCATTTCAATTGCATTTTCAAGCCGTTTCCCATAGGTAGGACTGCTAAGTGATTCTATGGTCCTTGCACTGTTAGCGGACAAATTTGTACGGAAGGTTCCAGGTTCAATTAATACTACCCTAATCCCAAAAGGTTTAAGTTCCATGCGCATTGATTCTGACAAACCTTCCAAAGCAAACTTACTTGCGCTGTAAAAGCCCAGAAAAGGATAAGCACTTAATCCCGAAAGCGAACTTATCAATATTAAGTGACCTGAAGACTGACTGCGCATTGCCGGTATCACTTCTTTACAAATCCTTTGCACACCAAAAAAGTTAGTTTCAAACTGGCTCTTCGCTTCTTTCACGGTTGTATCTTCAAAAGCTCCTATTAATCCGGTCCCCGCACAATTAATAACAG
>CAZFHF010000579.1:0-1680 GCA_964518655.1 uncultured Bacteroidales bacterium
TGGTTATAAGGAAAATTTAAAAAACTGTAAAATAATCAAGGAAACGATACCGCAAACTCAACCAAACTATTAAGTTTACTTTATAAAAAAAATGAAAACTAAAAGCAAAGAGTATTTCTCAGAAGATATCATTAAGATTAAGGATCCTGAAAAAACTATTAACAATATTGTTAAAAAGCTGAAAGAAGATGTTTTTAACACATTACATCGATTAGGAGGTATAATAGGTATAAGCGGAGGAATAGACTCCTCATTAACATTGGCACTTGCTGCCAGGGCCTTAGGCTCCGATAAAGTAATAGGCATACTGATGCCCGAAAAGGATTCCAGTAAAGAGAGTATAAAACTGGCGATAAAACTTGCAGATAAATTTGGAGTTAAGACTATTATCGAAGACTTGACAACTGCTCTTGATGGGTTCAAATGTTACCTCAGAAGGGATGAAGCTGTAAAAAAAGTATTTCCTGAATTTGATCCGAAAGTTCATAAAATGAAAATCGGTGTGAAAGAATCAGGACTATATACAAATTTACCTCCCGTATTTTATATAACTATTGTTAGCCCCCATGGTGAAGAAAAATCAACAAGGTTACCGGCAAAGCAGTTCCGTCAAATTATGGCAGCCTCAAACTTTAAACAAAGAAGTCGCATGTCAATGCTTTACTACCATGCCGAAAGATTGCATTATGCAGTGATAGGTACACCTAATAAGCATGAAATTGATCAGGGATTCTTTGTTAAATATGGTGATGGTGGAGCAGACGTAATGCCTATTGGTCATTTATATAAAACCCAGGTATTCCAGCTCGCTAAATTATTAGGCGTGCCAAAGGAAATTATCGATCGTACACCAACTACCGATACATATACGGCCGAACAGACCCAGGAAGAATTTTTTTATCAACTTCCTTTTAAAGTTATGGATTTATTATGGTATGCTTTTGAAAATAATTATAATCCCCGGGAAATAAGTCCCATAGTAAATAAATCTCCGGAAGATATCCAGAAGATCTTTATAAATTTCACAAGAAAGATAAAGACAACAGATTATCTTAGAATGCAGCCAATTAAGGACTATTGAAGAAATTAATTCTTATATTAAGAATAAAATGAATGCCTTTGACTTTTTATTATCTGAATCAAAAGACCTTAAAAAGGACTTTGTTCTCGGTCCAAAGGAAAAAATATCCTATGAAACTTTATATCACAATAGTTATATTCTGGCAAAATATTTAAGAAAGGCATTTGGTGAGGGTAATAACATATTATTGATATCCCCGAATTCTGTTTATTTTATAACGGTCTATTTAGCCATTATAAAATCAGGAAATGCTTGTGTGCCTATAAATCCTGAAATAGAAATAAATAATCTTAATTATATAATTAAAGTTTGCCGGACAAAATACATATTTCTATCAACCCATCTCCAGAATAAATTCGATTTAGGTCAGTTTTCATTAATTAATGAAGAAAATGTCGCTGCTATATTCCTTTCGGCAGAAAAACATGATGAACAGGACTTATTCGAGAAGGAATTTGATGCAACCAGACTGGCTGAAATAATATTTACTTCAGGATCCACAGGTGAGCCGAAAGGAGTCATGATTAGTCATGGGAATCTGATTGCCAATACCGGTTCCATCATTGAATATTTAAAACTGGCAGCTGATGATATAATTG
>CAZFHF010000580.1:0-1679 GCA_964518655.1 uncultured Bacteroidales bacterium
GGAAACCTAAAGCTATGGTATTTCCTATTTCAATTACTACTGTGTTCGATGGACCCTATACCGATACTTTATTAAAAAATAATCTTCTACAATATAGTTATAGAGGAAAAGATCCATATCATTCAGACAATATTGGACTACGAAATGTAATGAATCAACAAATACCAATAATTTACTTTTTTGGCGTTGATAAGGGTAGATATATGGTAACCAAACCCGTTTATATTGTTGAGGATAATATTGATCTGCTTTTCTTTACAGTTGCCATTGATGAAATGCAAGTTCTCTCAAAAGATATTAAAGGCAATTATGAAATATTTGACAATTTTTCAGAATCAGATATTCGTAGATCATATATCACATTGAATTTAAAAGTGCGATTGCATCAACGTTCATTTAGAGAACGTGTTCTAAGAGCATATAATAATCAATGCACACTGTGCAAACTTAAACACGCTGAATTACTTGATGCAGCGCATATTATTCCCGATACTGAAGAAGAAGGATTACCACTTATTAAAAATGGTCTTTCTCTCTGTAAGATTCATCATGCAGCTTTTGACAGGCATATTATTGGAATAACACCTGATTATGATATAAAAGTAAGAAAAGATATTCTTGAGGAAACCAATGGTCCTATGCTTAAATACGGCATCCAAAGTCTTGAAAATCAGAAACTAATATTACCTGTAAGTAAAAAGAATTGGCCGGATAAAGAAAAATTAGATATTAGATATAAGTTATTTCTTGATGCAATATAGTACTAAAATGCTTTCTTAATATTCTGTATATCAATTATATAATTAATTATGGATAATATATGTTTATATTATGTTAAATAAAATGCTTGAATTATTCATGTGATGGGAGAGAAATATGATTATGGATAAAAGGAGAAGAGAACCAATTAAACTAAAACGAGGAAAAGCATTTCACAAGAAAGTTCAAAAGAAGTGGCTTGATAATGCTGAAGGTGAAATTGTTCCAGAGAAATCACTGACAAAGCCAAGTGGAAGAAAAGGCAGAATGGATATTTTCGCTGGAAGTGACAATAATATGGTTGCAATAGTAGAGATTAAAGCATCTGACTGGGATAAAATGATCATAAAATCTGTTCATAGAAATGTTAACAGGCAGGCGAAACAGATTTGGGATTATATTGATTCACAATTGAAACAAAAAAAGGAAGTCTCTCCAGGAATGATTTTCCCAAAACGACCCAGAAACACTGAGCGTATGCTTTTGATTGAAAAATTGTTTGAAGAACACGGAATTCCTGTTGTATGGGAGGATGAGTCAATTGAGGAACGAAAAGCCAGATCGTGATAAAATATTCCATATCTTTAAATTCATGATAATATTTATATGAGAGATCAAATAAAGCCCACAATTAAACGATATGAGGTTATTTAAGGGAATAGCTATTAAAGTACAGAAATGATCTTAAAAGGGCTTAAAATGAGTTATTTGAGAATTTCTTTTAACATAAAATCATTGACGTTCCAGAACTGAAGTCCTGGAACTGATTTTATGTTAATCCCGATAAATCGGGAACGCAATTTTTCTTATATTTGCCCTATAATGCTTAAGCATTATAGCCTGTCCCGATTTAGAACTTGTAAGGTTTTGATACACAAAACCTACAAGGTTCTTGATCGGGGTTAAGATAGCTTTGGACT
>CAZFHF010000581.1:0-1678 GCA_964518655.1 uncultured Bacteroidales bacterium
GGGCAGTAACTGAAACATCGACATGGTATTTAAGGGAAGAAATGGATGATATAGGCAATTACATATGGACTAATGTGGATTCTAATTTTCTTCAAAAAAGTTATGGTAATTACAATGATTTGGAAGAGGTGGTAGAATTAGATATTGATATTAATACTGCCGGGATAATTGCAGGGGCTTGTTATTTGGATATTTACGAACCTATCCGGTATGAACTGTCCCATAGCGGCACTATTTACCTTATCGACGGGTATCTGATGATAAGTTACGCTGATTTCAAAGTTGAACTGCTTCCAAAAGCACATGATTTTTCAGATGTTATAAAAACAGAATTGAGTATAAATGATAATAATAATATTGTTCCGGATGACGTAGAATTATATATAACAGATAAAACACGCACAAAGAATGAAACGCTTGTATTTGATAACATGATGTATCGCAAGTCCGGAAGTAATTACATATTAACGGAAAGGTGGAACAGGCGGGATCAGTCCAATGAGTTGCCATACTCAACACTCCTGGCACAGGAAATAGTGTGGGAATATACAAATGGGTGGGCACGTGTGGAGGGGCAATTGAAAAGTAATACATTATTTGGCCCCTGCCAGGTGCTGGAGAAAGACAGTAAGATGTACATGGTGGCAGGGATGCGCTGGGACGTAAAATATGATGAGTGGAGCGTTACATTGTTACAGCTTGCCACCGAGGAATGGTTGCAGCTTGAAAGCAGTGAAGGCTTTGTACTTGGAGAAAGTGGAGTACCAATAATTGTTTAAAAATATAAAATGATGAAAAAATTAATAGTTTTAATAAGTTTGATCATACCAGTGATTGCTACGGCGCAGGTTGGTAAAAAACTGACTGATATGCCCGAGGATGGCACGTTTCACGCTACCGACCTGTTTTATGACGTGGACGAAGGTGTGACGAGTAAAAAAATGACTGGTACTACAATAGCTGGCATGGTAGGAGATACAGCCACACAGATACGTTATGAAGTGGATACGGCGAAGGTTAACATACGTTCAGAGATTGCCGCCGGTGGTGTGGGCTGGGAAAAGAACGATGCAATAATTTCACCCATTATCAATACTGACAGTGTTGGTATAGGCACGGATAATCCCTCTGAAAAATTAACTGTTGTAGGAAGTGCCAATATAACTGATAATATATTAATCAGTGATACTATTTTTGTTGGCACACAGTATGCTTACATTTATCGTGCGGGGGCGTATAATAGATTTATATATTTTCATGATAATTCAGGAACTTATGATCTTGCTACAATAGGAAGTGGAGCAGTAAACTCAGGAAATGGTATAACAATAGACGATAGTCGAAATGTTAATTTTGGAGGCACCCTTTTAACAGCAGCTGATCTTAATACAAGTTCTCATTCTTTTTATATACATAATACTTCCGGGGGGTATAATAATCACTTTAGTTTGAACGGTGGTACTTCATATCTTAAAGCAACAAATTTAAGTTTGCTGGCTTATAGTGGAATAACTTTTGGCAGAGATGATTCTATTACTGTTAGTTATAATAATTCAAATAATAGATTTTATATTTATGATTATCGTAATACAATCAATCGGCATGGATTGGAATATTACGGAGATTATTCAACTTACCTTCTGACAAATCCTTTAAGTATTCCTGATGTTAGGACTGC
>CAZFHF010000582.1:0-1653 GCA_964518655.1 uncultured Bacteroidales bacterium
AATCAGCAAACCCTAATTAATTATAATTTAAATTATTAATGATTAATTAGGATCAATTAGTTATAATTAATCTTAAAGTTTGCCTATGTTATTTATTATATAATAATCATCATGGTATTACTTTCCCTCCCATTTTTGCATTCTTATTCTTTTAAGTAAAGTTCTTATTCCGATTCGTTTGTCAAGCTCCCTGAAAGAATACCATGATGACAGGGAAATAACTGGTAATCCAACAATATAAGCCCAAGGAGTAACAATGTATTTTATTATTATAAAACTCAGAAAAACCATAAATAACTGAATGAGAAATATTTTAATGAAATTATGATCAAAAGAAAATTGATATTTGTTCCAAGTCAAAATAAATACCTGAGTTAAATATATAAAGTATCCTGCCATAAAAGAAATACCTAATCCTTTCAATCCAAGTAACTTATATCCAAATATATTCAATAGCAGAATATAAACATTCACAATAAGTTCATTCCAAAAGAAAAGACTAGAAGCTCCTTTGGCAAGCAAAATGAAAGCTACTGCCCAACTTACGGCTTTAAAATACATTCCTAGCGCCGCCCAACGAATCATGTCATTTATGGGTGTAAATTCTTTTGAGTACAGCAGTATTACAACAAAATTTATGAATATAAGAAATATAGTCAAAATTGGGGCAAGTATTAATATTGCAACTTTTGCCTGTTGGTTTATGAGCAACGTAGCCTTACTGTTGTCATGAGCCACGCCTGCCAGTCTGGGATAATAATCTGTGCTCATAGCAGTAAAAACCAATCCTACGTACGTCGATATTATTGCAAATCCCGCACTGTAAAGTCCCACATCCTTTATTCCCCCTGTATTACTAATATATGCTTTTATAATATATGAAGCAGCGATGGTTATAAGTCCACTCAGACTTAGCATAAAACCCATTTTCAACATTCCTTTACCTTCTTTAATTGCATCAATGCTGGTGACATCCACTTTAAAAATTTTAATTTTAGATGCAAAATACCAGGCAACGATCATTGAAGTAACAGAAGCAACAATGAGAGCCGGTACAATGCCATTTATACGCCAGAAATAATAAATTGGGGCCGAAATTAACAACCCAACAACAGAACCTATCACATTTGCCCTTGCTAAGTACCTAAGTCTTCGCATACCCTGCAGTAGGACAATCTGCCCGCTTGCAAGCTGATTCATCAGCAATGTAATCGAGAGCCACCTGAATCCTATTGTATAATCTCTGTTCCCGAATGTAAGTTGACTTAACCATGGTGATAATATAATTGTTACAACAGCACCCAGTATTCCCGTAATCCAAACAAGTCGTCTGAAGACTGTTACTACTTTTGTGACTCTTGCATTATCGCCACTCTCGTTTGCTGCAGCCACATCACGGACAGCACTTGTTTTGAGTCCAAAGTTTGTTATCCCACTAATAAGTCCGGTTGTTGAAGTAAACAAGCCTGAAACACCCATACCTGCCGGACCTAAAAGGATAGCAATAATTTTCGACCTGATAATTGAAATAGCTATATTAAATATCTGAACCCCTCCAAATAGTGATGTTGCTTTGAATATTTGACGATACGAAGCTTGTTGTTCTCTCATAAAAGTGATTTAATTAGTCGATCCTTATAAAATTAGCTTTTA
>CAZFHF010000583.1:0-1644 GCA_964518655.1 uncultured Bacteroidales bacterium
ACAATTATCAGGCAAGTAATTGGTATTCTCCAATCTATTTTGGGTAGAGGTTCAACGTTTCTTGGGGTCCAGTTATTTCTTAGTTTTTTGTTTTTCATATTGCTCATTTATTACTTCTTCCAAATTACAAAACATACTCGCTTGCCTCCCGCCCCATTCATAGCCATCTCTATATCCTTGACAATATAAGCTCTGCAAATCAGTTTTTCTGTCTATCCCACATCTTATTATTTCTCCATTAAGCATAACTTCCGCATTGCCAATATAGATTTCTTGAGGCAATTCTGTCCTTACAATTATCTCAGGTTGTTTAGAAAAAATCATCCATCCTATACCAATAACTATGGTTATTAAAATTGTAATAACTATAATAAATTCTTTTAATTTAATTTTCTTTTTGTTTTTCATAATCAAAAATCTAATAATAATAAAGCATCTTTCTTAATTTCTATTCCGCCCATCTCATTAGGATTAAAGGACTCTGTGATAATATGCCAGCCATTTTTTGTTTTATATCTTAATAAAATTTTTACTCCAAGTTCTTTTAATCTGCCTTCAATTTCTTTAACCGAATAAGTATCATCATAATCAATTAAAAAATAAGTTTCATCTCTTGAATTCGGCTTCATCAAAGCACTTAAAAATCTATTCTTAATATCTAAAAAAAATTTATAACGCACATCTATCTCCTTATAATCTGCCTCTAATTGCAATCGCTTAAATTCTCTTATTCCTTTTTCAAAATTTCTGGCATTGACGCTACTGTAAATTCTCAACGGAAGTTTTGAAGCTTCTTTTAATTCTAAAAATTCACTTAATATCTCTCTGAATTCTTCTCTATTTGTGGATATTTTTCTTTTAGCTTTTCTGTCAGGTCTATTTGATTTTCCACCCTCCTTATTTCTATGGATTAGCATTATCATTCTAACTCCATAAGTAAAATCCGAAAACTTAACCATTATTTTCTCAACTTTCTTTTCGTTTTTCATAAATATAATTCCTCTTTAATGCTCTTAAATAATTTTTTAAGTGTTGGTTCACAAAAACTCAATCCTCTTCCACCCATCAATTTTATATCAACACAAAACATCTTGTCCTTTCTTATCTCTCCCGCTTGGACTTTTTCAACCTCTTGGACACAGTCAATCTTAATGGTATATAAACGGAAACGGTCTTCTTTAATTTTCTTTTTCTCTAATTGTTTATTTTTTTGGGTCATTTTTTTTGGTTTCAAAAATATCAGGCGAAAAAGTAAAACCATATATACTACCATCCCAATAAACATAAGCATCTTCGTCTGAACTACAATAATAAAAATTCCCCTTCTCAACAATATAATCAATATATCTTTCGTTGCCATTTCTCATTTTAATATAAGCAGTTTTGCCAGTTCTTTCAAGAATTTTCATTCCCTCTTCAGCTTTTTTCAATACTTTTTTTGTGATTGTCATAATTTTATATTTTAGATTAGTTAGATTTATTTTGATGATGTTCTAATCTTTTATTTAGTTTCTCAATTGCCCTGCCTTTCGCAGTTTTTAACCCTTGCTTTATCCTCACAATTTTATTTTTTGTTGTGCGACGCTTTTGGGCGGCAAGTTGTGCTACCCTAGTTTTGCCCTTACGATTTGCCATAATTTTATA
>CAZFHF010000584.1:0-1644 GCA_964518655.1 uncultured Bacteroidales bacterium
TTTCGAAACCATCTCTTTTTTATGGCCCGACTGCGCCTTAAATGCTATGATGTTAGCAGGCGTGCTTTTTAATTCTATATCTATTTACTATTCTCCTCATCATAGTACATTTTTAATGGGATTCCTTTATCATCTAATTCGATATTTAAATATTTTTCAATATCCTCTACAAAAAATCTGGTTGTTGAAATCGGGAAAAGTTTAAACTTCTGATCATAATCTTTGATAACCAAATCACCGTCTAAATTGATAATTAAAATTCTTCTATCATTTATAATGTAGTTACCAATATATTTAGAATTGTCAAGTTTGTGTTTATATACATTTTCGGGAATTCTTGATTTTGATTCTAAAGTAATTAATTCAGGATTATCTGAAGGTTTACTTACTTTTGATTTCAGAATTAAGTCGAACAATTTTATTAATTCCCTATCTAATACTTTATCCTTTTGATAAGTATTACATAAATTTACAAATATTAAATTTTCAGTCGGGAATACAGCAAGGAACTGACCTCCGGTTCCTGATGCAAAATACATTCCATAATTGCTATAATATTCAGAAACGCCCCATAAATAACCATACCATCTGCCAAGTTTTGTTCCACCTCCATGTTTTGAAACTGGATAAGTGCTTTTTTCAACCCATTCCTTTGAAATAATAGATTTATCATTCCAAAGTCCCTTTTGCAAAAATAGTTGTCCATATCTGGCTAAATCTCGTGCACTCATTTTTAAATGATATGCCGGATGAATTGAATATTCTGGCTCATAAAAATATTCTCCATCCATAACTCTGTAGTCTTCCATTTGAAGAGGAGTTGCTATGTCATTATCAAAGGCAGTATAAAAAGATGTTTTAGTTAACTTCTCAAAAATCGTCCCCAAAACATTGAAATCCCAATTATTGTAAAACCAAATAGAATCAGGAGGGTAACTATTCCTTTTGGGTCTAATATCTTTTACCCAATCTGGTTCAGCCGCAGCTTTATGATATATACCAGAACGTGCTTTTAACAGATGAATTACTTTTGCTGATTTTTCTAATTCAGAAAGAGAATCTTTATCGGTAATATTTAATTGACCAATCGTCATATTCAAATCAATGGTCCCATTCTCTGAATAAATGCCATATAATGAATTTATAAGAGATTTTCTAATAGAAGCAATCTTAAATCTTCTGTTAATATCACCCCAGTCCACTACTACTTTCCCATCTTGAATAATCATAAAAGCAGAAGACTGTAAGGAATCATAATACTCTTTTGCTCTATGTAATTTTTCAGGAGAAAAACCAGCTTGTTCAATGTATTTATATTTTCCCCAGTTTTCTTTTGGATTCTGACCCTTAACACTGCTGCCGAACAGCAAAATAATTAATCCAACAGCAAATGGAAAAATGTATTTTGTCTTATGTGTCATTTTATTCTCATATGAATTTTAATCATCCTCGAAGTACTGTCTTTAAGCATGCCTGCTAACGGTAAGTATAAGAATAGTAGCCGACTTTGTGGCACTTAATTATCAAGATACACGAACATTGAGGCGGGCTACATCCCTTTAATCTACTACTAACTAGGCTATTATTTTTATACATTGTGTTTGTGGCACAACCTTTAAATTATAAATTATTTTTAAACAATTT
>CAZFHF010000585.1:0-1644 GCA_964518655.1 uncultured Bacteroidales bacterium
TTTTCAGACATTTTAGTCAAATCGGTATCTGGTTGTTTTTTATGAAAAAGTTCACCTATACTTACTTCTTTAACTCTAGCATTCTTTTTCAATGATTGAATTAATATCTGAATATCTATTCCCCATCTTTGTTCAGTAATATCAAGTTTTCTAAATAATTTTTTTGTCATTGCGAATTGACCACTGAGGGGTTGATTAAATTTTATAAATGGGAACACTACTTTGAATAGTGGTTTTACAACTAGATTAGTTACTCTACCCCCTCTTCTCTTAAAAGTTGTCTTGACTAAATCCGCTTCATTTTTAAGTAAGGGTCTTATAATATCATTTATTTTCCTAGTTGTGAATGTCTTCACATCGGCATCAAGGAAAAGTAATATATCTCCTGTGGAACTTTCGACACCAGTTATAATAGCAACTCCCTTTCCCATATTTTTTTCATGTTTAATTACTTTTACTCCATGTTTAACAGCTTTTAAATAGGTATTATCGGTTGAACCATCATCTACTACTATAATTTCGTCTATTTTTCTGACCCTTTTGACTACTTTTAAAACATCATCAATACCTTTTTCTTCATTGTACGCAGGTATTATACAACTAACCTTCAGAATTAACAACCTCCTTAATTGTTTTATAAAATGAATCAATAACTTTATCAAAGGATGATTGTTCTATTCTATCGAATCTTTCGTATTTCTTAGCATATTCAATTATGGATTTAGGAATTATTTCCATTTCTTTTTGATAACCTTTTGGTTTCAGTTTTATCTTGCCTAAATTTACAAATTCAATCTTAGGTTTTGGTTGTAAAAAAGTAAGCTCTATATTCATTCCAGTCTCTAGATCAAATCCGTCCTTTAAATTTAATTTTTCAAGAACTCTCTTTTTAAATACCCTCTGTCCTGATAAACTACCTCTACTAATTTTTTCAATTACCTCTGGGAATAGTAATTTCATTAATGGTTTGTACACAACTTCTGTAAATGTTTGAAAATAACTAGAATCATAATAACCTATTGAAACATCTGCCCTTCCAGAATCAACAGAATTTATCAATTTTTTCAGAGAATCTAATCTAATTTTAATTATATCAGCATCAATTAATAGTATTATATCCCCTCTTGATTGTTCAAAACCTGTCTTTATTGCAGCACCCTTACCTTTATTCTTCTGATGTTTTAAAATGATTACATTCATTTTTTTTGCTTTTCTGAATGTTTCATCATTTGATCCATCATCTACGACTATTATCTCATCCACTTTTGATATTTTTCTAATATTTTTAATTACACATTGAATTGCTTGTTCTTCATTATATGCCGGAATTATACAACTAATCATATCATCACATATTTATCTAAAATTTCCTTTTAGAATTTAATTTTTTTTTCATTTGAAACATCATTTTTCATTTTTAGCTTCTTAGAACATTTTTTACATATTCCATTATTTCGATAAAACTGACTTTGAGAAATATGTCCTAAACATTTCTTACAAAGTGGTATAATTATATCACAACCTACATTTTTTTTGTTTAATAGATTTATTAAATACCTTTTAGGTTGTGCATACCTAATCGTCATATTCAAAATCAATCCGAATCAGATAGATTTTTATCTAAAAGTTCAATGGACATTAAAC
>CAZFHF010000586.1:0-1637 GCA_964518655.1 uncultured Bacteroidales bacterium
GATCTGGGAATCCTGATAATCCGTAATTAACACTCGCTATCTCAGAGCCGTTTGAACCATTAGTTCCAAAATTGGCAATTATTAATTCTGACCCTGAATTTGTTAGTGTTATGTCAGTGCCATAAATATACTTCGTAGCTGATGTTGCATTTTCTGAACGGGCCAATACAAAATATTCACTCGGCTGTATAATTATTTCCTGATCAACAATATGCAAATCTGAAGCTCTTTTAATTACAAGCCCGTTAATATCAATTGCAGATAACGTATTATTATATATTTCAAACCATTCTCCTTCAGCATCAGGTATGGCTGTAGGATCATACATTATCTCAGTAATCAGTAAATCCCCGTATCCAATACTGCCAGGAATTTCACTTGTATCTTCACTGAATATCTCTATTACCTCGTGAACAATACTGTCATCCAGGTAAATGTTAACTGAAGCTGTTCCATCCTCAACTGACGCATCCACCCGTACTTCATAATGCCTTTTAGGTTGCGGATAGTCTATACTTCCTGATAGTACTTTGGTTTGCTCCGTGCCGCTATTAAGAGAATAGGTTAATAATGCCTGAATGGACATGGGTCGCAAATCAAAATAGCCATAACGGATTTCATCTTTATCAAAAAGTAATGAACTGTCAGGTGTACTTACAATAGTATAGTAATCTGTAAAATCTGTCTGAATATTTTCTGAATATGCAACTGAAACTGCACAATTTGCAAGTTCACAATTCACTGTAACTGTCCTGTGTTCTTCTTTATCCAAGTTAAAGTTTTCTGATCTTCCAAAATAATAAGGATTCTCAAATGCAGCAGGCAGATAATTATTGGAATGAGCCTCCACATAATATTCATCCGGTTCCAGAAAAATTTCAACAGGCATATCTGCCGCTCTTTCATAGGTCTGTACTGCCTCTCCCGTGTTTTTATAAATTACCACCTTAAAATCATCAGTGTCCAAAGTTGATTTCCACCCGGTGTTTAAATCTCCGGAAAATATTTCAATGCCTATATTAACAGATATCTTGCCTTTAACAGATGAAAGAATACTATTATCATCTTTTTTGCATGAAAAAACTAATAATACAAAGCTTACAAATAATAATGTTTTATTTTTCATAATCTTACAGGTTTAATAATTGGTCAATAATTTATTCCTGTAATAATATTAATTAGATATATTGTGGAGAAATTACCGGTCAGGTATTAAAATGAATGGTTATTATATATAAATGAATGGATAATAATGAGACATAATTTAAATAATGTACTTCATATTAAAAGTGCATTAATTGTTATATAAAGTTTACTAGACAAAAATCTACCTGCAGTCAATAATACTAATACCTTCAAATAATAATATTTGAAATACTTCAAAATTATACCCCTTATTAAAAACATTTTAACAACTTCGGTGTTTTTTATATTGCATTATCATTCTTATCTTTATGTTGTTAAAATAAATATTACACGTTGAAAGCAAAGTCTCATATTTTCTTTCTGATAGATATCATAATACTCCTATCAGCATTTCTTGTTTGTATTTGGATAAAGCCCGGGGGTTATGAAGTCTATCTGCCCAAATATATTGACGATTTCCTGCTTTTTGTTGCTATCTGGGTTACATGTTC
>CAZFHF010000587.1:0-1636 GCA_964518655.1 uncultured Bacteroidales bacterium
TCTGCTCCAAGCGCGCAGACCGACACCAGGAGCAGCACCAACACAACAAAAGTATACCTTAGTTTCATGATTGTTTTACCTCCCTGTGGTTTCATGTTGTTTTACCTCCCTGTAACCTGACTTTTTTACTCCTCCAAAAGGGATTTCCGGCCGTGAAGCTACCAGATCATTTATATAAATGATACCTGATTCAACTTGCCTGGCAACCTTTTGGGCTTTTTCAGTATCCCTGGACCATATTGAAGCTCCTAACCCGAAAGAAGAGCTGTTGGCTATTTCAACAGCATGCCTGGTGTTTTCTGCTACAAATATTGACGCTACAGGTCCGAATAGTTCCTCTTCGTATGCAGGCATACCTTGTTTGATGCCGGTTATTATAGATGGATTATAAAAGGTACCTTTATCCGGGGTTTTATTGTCCTTCCATAATATTTTTGCACCGAGTTTCAAAGATTTTTCAACCTGTTCATCCAGGATTTGCCTTATTTCTTTACTCGCCATCGAGGCGTAGTCAGAGGATTCATCCAGGGGATTCCCGAAATTCATGTCTTGAAGATATCCTTTAAACCTTGATATAAATGCTTCAGCGATTTCTTCTTCAATTATAAATCTTTTTGCTGCAATACAGCTTTGACCGCAGTTTATCATACGTGCTTTTGCTGCAATATTTGCAGCCTTTTCAATATCTGCATCTTTAAGTACAATAAAAGGATCACTACCCCCCAGCTCCAGAACGGATTTTTTAATATTTTTTCCTGCCCTTTCCGCAACACTGCTCCCGGCTTCGGTACTTCCTGTTATAGTTACTGCCTGAATCCTGGGGTCATCGATTATAATGGATACTTTATCAGATCTTATCAGCAATGTCTGAAAAATACCCTCAGGAAATCCGGCTTTCCTGAATATTTCCTCTATTGATAAGGCGCACTGAGGAACATTTGATGCGTGTTTTAATAAAACAACATTACCCGCCATAATCGCAGGAGGGGCAAAACGAAGGACCTGGTATAGAGGGAAATTCCAGGGCATAACCGCAAGGACTATACCTATTGGATCATAAGCAATGTAGCTCGCCCCGTCTTTTGTATTTAGTTTTTCACTTGCCAAAAAATTTTCGGCGTGTTCAGCATAATATTCACAAACCCAGGCTGATTTGTCCACTTCTGCAAGCGATTCCTTAATAACCTTGCCCATTTCATTTGTGATTTGTTCGGCAAATACCTTTTTATTTTCCCGCAGTACTTCAGCACACCTTTGAATCAGTTTCGAACGGTATTCAAAGCTTGTTGTTTTAAATGCCTTATAAGCCCGTTCTGCTTTCTCTATTGAAGAGTTTATTTGCTTAACATCATATTCCTCAAATTCGTTAAGCAATTCACCGTTATAGGGATTTACAGACCTTATTAACATAATATGAAGGTTTTATTAGAAGTATAACAAATATCGTGAGTTTTTAAATATTAACAAATGTTGTAATTTAGATTTTCTTATAGTATTTGATTTTTGTTTTTACATGATTAACTAAACAGGCAGTATAACTTTTATAATTAAATAATTAATAAATTCCGGGGGTTGCTGATAATAAATTTTTTCGTATGCAGAGTAAGTATTTAATTTTGATATTACTGTTTATATG
>CAZFHF010000588.1:0-1628 GCA_964518655.1 uncultured Bacteroidales bacterium
TCTATCCCATGCGGCATTAGTATTATACTCTGTAGCACTCCACCAATATCCAACACTTCCTAAGTTACAGAATCCCCCAGTGTCACGACACCCACATGGAAGTGCTGAAAAACCAGTTTCATTTGTTGTTGCTGTATTAGGATATTGCCATAAATTAGAACATTTTTCTTTTAATTTATTCCCGGCAATATATTCGCCTCCCAGATTGTAAGTTAATAATGTCCATTCTGAATCAGTTGGAACATGCCAGCCTAAAGGGCAAATACTACGATTATCATTGACAGCAAACCAATTATACAGTCTGCCATAGTTTGCACTATAACTTGGTGAATTATTATAATCGCAATAGGCACCTGTTGATAAGTTATTCCACTGTGTGCCATCAGTAACATTGGAAATAGGATCGCCATTACGATATTTAGAAGCTTGGAGGTTTTCAGCCATCCATGTTTGTGTTCCAATATCTACAATTGTATAATTATTGCCATCAATATCTGTGCAACTTCTAAAATTGAATGTTACTGTTTGCGATTGTGCAGGTACAATCATGAAAATTGTAGAATAAATACTAGATATGCCAGTGAGTTTTAATAAATCACCATTATTATATGGCATATTTATTAGTGATTTACTGTTTTTTAAATTATTAATTATTGATTTATCGGATCCTGATATTTTCTTTTCAAGATATTTTCCTTTTTTAAAAAGTTTTATTTCCCATGATTTATGTCTTGACTTGGTGCTAATTAATTTTGTTTTATAAAAAAAGTTATCTGATTTAATTATAAGTAAATATATACCACTTGTCAGACCGCTCAAACTGTATTTATTTTGTCCCTTTTTTATTTTATCTTTAGTTTGAAATATCTTTTCGCCCGTTAATTCAAATAATTCAAAACTTGCAATTCCTTCAAAATTTGAATTGAAATCCAATAAACATTCTCCTATCATTGGATTCGGGTAGATTAGAACATCTTCTTCACTAGTTTTTAAATGACCTGTTCCAATTGCATTTGTTAAGTTTAAAATATCACTCCCACTAAGTATTGTATCGGTGCATTGCGTTAAGTTTACAACTTTAACCGTGTCAATAGTGGTACTTGCCCCTGTTGCTGCAAAGCTAATTTGATAATTTTGGGCAGAAGTTTGGATCAAGATTAAAATAAATAAGGTGAGAATCAAAAATTTTTTCATAACTATTAAATTTTATTAATAATAAAGGTAAAAATAGGTTAGGATAGAAGTGGAAGGATGTGTTTTAAGAAAAGACACATATCTTTAAGCCAAATATATTGAAAAATAAGATGAATGTCAATTATTTATTTACGAGCATGAAAGTGGAAAATCCTGCAAAACTAAGCACCCCATTCGTGAGTTAACTAAACACCCAATTCCTTACGAAAGTGAGCAGTTAAAAACCATTAAAAAAAAACATGATTTTTTCCTAAGCCAAAACGATAAATATAGCGGTTTAATAAACCTTAAAACAGCAGCTATTGAAGAATAACAGGATTAGTATCAAAATTATTTATAAAACTGTGCAATAAAAGAAAGTGTGAGTGATCTACAAATGGGCAATTAGGGATTTCCGGTAAAATCGTATCCAATTACTTAGTAGATTTAATTAG
>CAZFHF010000589.1:0-1623 GCA_964518655.1 uncultured Bacteroidales bacterium
TCGGAAAATCGCGAAACCTTAATCCATCCACTTAATATCGATAATACTTATAAATAAACTTATAGTGGAAAAATGATTTTTTCAGCTGGGAGACAAAAGAGTTTCAACAGAAAATAAATAAATAGGTGTTTATTTACTTAAGTATTAAAATATGTTTAGTGTAACTTTAAAGTAATTATAAGTAGTAAGGTTTATAAGGGGATTGTTTCTATGAATTATACATAAAATATGTATAAAATGGCAGAAAAAAAACTTACTTTAGTAGATAAGTTAGTAGGAACAGTTAGCGCTTTAATTCCTTTGGCTGCAGCCCCTTTTTGTAGAGATTCTATTCCAAATACTCCTGCTAAAAAAGTTTTAGGAACAAATGGAGCTTTAATAAATAATCCTAGTATAACCCATTATATTGGAAATTTGGTAGATACTTTCGCTATTACTTCTCTTTCGGGATTTATTGGTAATTATATTCAGGATATTGGATTAAGAAAAACAAAATGGGTTTTTTAGTGAAGAACATGGTTAAATCTTTTGCAAGGCAAAAAGGTGTGAAAAATAAATCTAAGTTTTTAAGAGATGCTGAAAAAGAAACTAGAGAGGGATTAGATGATTTAGCAAAAAGAAGCAAACAAAAAAATATTGATGAAACTTTTGCAGAAGATATAATTGAAGATTAGTTTATGTTTATTAAACAAAATAAAAGAAAAATTCCTGCCAGGTTTAATCTTTGCCACTGCGAGGTTCTGATTTTTCTTTCCCCGTCTTATTTTGGGGTTTTGGGGTTTTTGAAGATTTGAAAAGGGAATTAAATAATTCTTTATAACCTATAAGTAGTTATAGATAGAAAGTTTTAAAAAGAAATTGTTGTTTGGAAAATCAAGATGCGAATTAAAGAGAATTTAGGAGTAATAGGAAGAATATTCTTAACTGGAGTTTCTTTTTCGAGAAACCAAATTCAAAAGAAAAAAATCTTTCTTACTGGGCTTGGTTTAGAAATTTCTGTTCCAAATAATATCAGTTATTTTTATGAAGGTCATTCACCAAATGTAGAGTCGCATTATGAACAAGTAATGGGGGAGAGATATAATTTAAAAACTCCCAATTACAATCCAGACCAGCAAAAGATCTCAACCCGATTTCTTGGAGGGCAATGTGTTCCAGTATTTAATGGGAAATTTAAATCAATGGAGGAAGCACTTAGGAATAATGAACCGGTTTCATTCCATACATTTGTCCATAGTAATATTGGCGTACCATTATCTTTTTTGAGAGGCCATGAGGAAACTCATCTTTTATGTTATTTAAATAAACTTGATTTTTTAGAAACGAAGTTAAAAAAAATATGTGTTCAATCAAAAGGACTTAAAGAAAAGGATACAGAAACAATATGTTCAATCGGTGGCCTTTATGCATGGTTGCGCCAAGGCAATTCTCTTAGGGGTTATGAATCTGCTTTCAGAAAGTGTGATGGGGGAGTAGAATCTATAGAATGGCTCAAAAAACATTCCGGCATAAACTAGATAAATCCTTATCAGACCTAACCTGAACCTTAGGTTCACATTTCGGCGGGGGCATTTTTCTTTTTAGTTAAGTTTAAATAATATTAACAATTAGTAATTGAAAAGA
>CAZFHF010000590.1:0-1614 GCA_964518655.1 uncultured Bacteroidales bacterium
ATAATCTGAGAAATCGTTTTGAATATCATCTGAATACACAACTGTAACTGCACAATTAGCCAGCTCACAATTTACTGTAACTGTTCTGTGCTCTTCCCTTTCAAGGACAAAACTCTCTGATGTTCCATAATAATATGGATTATCAAAAGCTGCTGGTATAAAATTATCCGAATGTGCTACCACATAATATTCACCGACATCCAATTCAATTTCACTGGGTAAATCTGATGCATTTTCAAATTCAAGAACTACATCCCCTGTATTATTATAAATCAATACCCTGAAACTTTCGGCTTGATTTGTTGATTTAAAACTCTTGCTTATATCACTTACGTCTATATCTACACCTATACTTATAGCTATTTTGCCTTTCCCAGTTGAGGGATTATCATCATCCTTTTTACAAGAACAAATGAATAATATAAATATTATAAAAATTGCTAACGAATAAAACGAAACTGATTTTTTCATTGGATTTAAATTTTAGGGTTTATAAATAATACCGGGATAATGTTATTAATAAGATCTGATGTCAACAAATCTATAGTGCTGTACCTAAATGAATGGTTAAAATGGATTATTGAGTGGTTTTATATGATTAAAAAGGATATTTAATAAATATTTCATACTTTGCAGTCTGTTATTCAACTTTTTAACAATTCAAATGTTTTTAATTCATATTATCATTTATATCTTTATGTTTAATTAAAAATAATGCGTTGAAGGTAAAATCACATATTTTCTTTCTTGCGGATATTATAATACTTTTTACTGCATTTCTTGCTTGTATCTGGATTAAAGCCGGTAACTACTCGACATATCTTCCAAAATACATTGAGGAGTTTATTTTATTCATAGCAATCTGGGTAACATGTTCTTTTTTCTTCAGAAAGTACTCCTTGCATAACATGAACGGCAATTTCAGTATTTTTAAAACAATACTTTTCAGCAACTTATTTGCTTTTACAATAGTTGCCAGCATAATGTATGTTTCACGAATTGCTTATTATTCACGGACAATAGTATTGGGTACAATCGGACTGGCATCTGCAGCTGAGTTAATCCTGGGATCCGTATATTTTGCATTTATTCACGCACCCATAAGTGCGGATACAAACGGCCGGAAAAATTACAATATTAAAAACGGGCTTGCATTGCTTAACGGTACACTTGGTAAACTTAAACGCAGGAGAAAAGAAAAGGTAAATTATGTATATAAAGCAAGGGAAGAGGCCCTGCTCCTTGAAATAAGTAAGGATGCATTTGATTTTATTTTTAGCTATGCTAAAATAGATTCTCCTGATACTCTTATTCTCAGTTCAATATCAAGATTTAATATAGATACCCAGCTTTCACCTCAGTTCGAATCTATTGTTAATATACAACGTATAAATGACATAAGGTTTATTAATAAATTTTTCGAATCAGCTAATGCGAAACTCCCTGTTGGAGGCTTGTTCATAGACTTTGTTGAAACAAAAGGCTTAAGGAAACAGAGAATTCTTAGGAAATACCCTCCGGTCTTCAACTATTTTTTCTATACCCTTGATTATATTATAAAAAGAATATTTCCGAAGTTCTGGCTTACAAAAGGTTTGTACTTTATACTTACAA
>CAZFHF010000591.1:0-1613 GCA_964518655.1 uncultured Bacteroidales bacterium
CAGCCAGTTTGTCTATTAGCTTATCTCCCTCTGAGTAGAAATTAAAGTTTAAAAGGGCTGAAAAATAATCAGCCCTTTGTTTGTTTTTTTAATTTAAAGTATTTATATTAGCCAAAATTATTTTATGAAAGATTTGGTGGAGAAAACGATTGGTTTAATTAAAAAATTAGAAACTGATGAAGTTTATTATTTAGCCTTCTCTGGGGGTAAGGATAGTATAGTATTATTAGATTTAACAAAAAAATCAGGTGTCAAATTTAATGCCTTTTATAATAATACAACCATTGACCCCCCGGGACATATTAAATTTATTAAAGATAATTATCCTGAAGTTAAAATTATTCAACCTCCAAAATCATTTTATCAGATTGTAATTGAACAAGGATTACCTACAAGAAACAAACCTTTATGTTGTAGATGTTTAAAAGAGTATAGTTCCAAAGGCAAAAGAATACTGGAAGGTACTCGAAGAAGAGAAAGTACAAAAAGAAGCAAATATGAATATGAAGAATGTGACACACGCAAATGGATGAAGGGAGCAGTGCACGTAAGAATTTTATTAAATTGGACAGAAGATAATATATGGACTTATATTAATTTTTATAAATTATCTTATTCAAAATATTATGACCCTCCTTACAATTTTAAAAGACTTGGCTGTATCGGATGCCCACACGCTTCAAATAATAGAATCAAACAATATAAACTATTTCCTAAATATGCAAAGGCTATTATAAAAACAATTAAGAAAAGAATTGATTTAAAACCACAATGCTCATTTGCTATAAATTTTAATAATGAATATGAGGTATTTTATTGGTGGTTATCCGAATTGAGTATTTCACAATTTATTGAATTAAGGGATAATGGATTATTTAAAATTGATTTTAAAAAACAAATTATTGAAATTTTTAATTTATAATATTAAAGGCTTTTATGGAAAAGGTAGAACAAGCGAATAAGGTTTCTATTGTTGATTATCTTTCTAAGTTGGGTTATACTCCGGCAAGGGAAGGGCGATATAGGTTTTCTTATATTAGTCCCCTGAGAAATGAAAACAAGGCTTCTTTTTATGTGTTTCTGAATAATAATAGCTGGCATGATTTTGGGGATGGCAGGGGTGGCGATATAATATCTCTTGTTAGGGTGTTGAATAATTGTGGGTTTAATGAGGCGCTAAATATTCTTCTGCATGGAAAATATAGACAGTCTGCTCCTATAAAGAAAGCAAAGATTAATAGAAAAGAGATTGAGGTTTTAAGAGTGGATGAAATTGAGTCTTTAGAATTGGTATCATATTTGGAAAAGAGGATGATTGATATAAGAATTGCTTGGCTATATTGTAGGGAAGTTGATTATTTCTTTCCTTTTGGCAAATACCCAAACAGGTTATATACATCAATAGGATTTCAGAACAATAAAGGCGGGTGGGAGTTGAGAAGTCCATATTTTAAAGTATCAAGTTATCCCAAGTATTTTACTGAAATAAGGGGTAATGAAAAACTTTGTTTGTTTGAGGGATTTTTTAATATGCTGAGTTTTTTAACTTATTACAAAAAGGAGAGAATAGATAGCACGATGATAGTTCTCAATTCATGGTCGACAATTAAATA
>CAZFHF010000592.1:0-1612 GCA_964518655.1 uncultured Bacteroidales bacterium
TCAACATTTATATTTTTAATGACATTAATACAAATTATTTCGTGCTGAAGTTATCATTTACACATTTCTTCAAATTCATATTTAACCATTGCGAAATTATTTTCCCGCTTGTTACTAGCAATCTTAAACGCTCCTGGGTTTTTATTCTTTTTCAACCATTCGTAAGCACTAACCTGCTCTACCCCGACCAGCTAAACCCTTCTTTTTCTAATTTCTTCCTGGCTTGGTATATTTCATGATAGTTGCCTTCTTTGACCGCTTTAATGCTATTTCTATCAACAAAAACTAACTTAAAATTCTTTTCTTCGAGCACCTTAATCAGTTCGTCAACTTCGCCCTTCTTTAAATCATAATAATAAACTTCGTATAATTAATATCTAAATGAAATATTTATATTTATAACCTAATTCTTGTGTCTTTCCCCAAAATTTGGAAATGTCTTCCTTTTTGGGATACTTAAAATATTTCTGAATATATTCTAAGCTCATAATCATAAAATGAATGGATGCAAAAATAGAACTTATTTCACAATCTTCTGACTCTGGTCCCCAAAGTAATTTTTTAAGTAATCCATTTTTATCATATATTAAATATCTTCCCGTCAAATCAGGTAAAGAATGTACCCCAATAGACGCAATACGATAAAATGTTCTATAATGTTGGCCTATGGCTTTTGAATCTATTTTATTCACTCTTTCCTCTAAACTTATTGCTACCGGTTTGTTATTTTTATTAAATATATCTTTAACCTCTAAGCTACGAAGAATATTTATTAAATATTTTTTCATTTCACCATATGATTTTTTTTCAAAATATTTTTCTTTCTCGCTTTTAGTAAAATACTCTTTGTTTTTAGGATTATTCACTTCGTTTATAATTTTTAATGCATTTATTATTTCCAGAGAATAAAATCTCTTTGCTTCATTTATGCCCAAAACACAATAGCAAACATTTACCATTTCCTCGAATAAAACTCTACATAAATTCTCTGCATTATTACAAAAGTGATGTCTAAACAACTTATAAATAGCCTGAAAAGTAGTTAGGGACTTAGTAAATGTTCTAGTTATCATCGCCCCTTGAAAATCATCATTTTTTAATCCGGTTTTATCGTGTATTTTATGTAAAAAATAATTAAACTCTTCATAAAAATCAAAAACTTCATTATACTTTGCCAGCAGATTATCTTCATGTTGTTTAATATCTTTTCCTAAAAACCCATATTCGTTTATTGGCATTTTTACCCCCCCCTAAAGTAGTACACGAAATATTCTGATTCATTATAATGAAAAATCTTTTCAGTAAAAATACAACAATTATAGAGCAAAATTCGAATAATATTACTTAAAATTAATTGTCTGATAAGGGAAAGGTTTTCCGGGTTGTAATAAATAAAATTTTGTGACAGGGGATAGTTCTTTATCACGCTTCAATCCTTCCGGAATTAACCCACTCTTTTATTATTTCTCTCCTCTTGTCTTTCATATCGGTGGAAGTGGTTGACAAATGACCATCCCCTGTCCCCTATTTTAATAGTTGTTCATCAAATACTTTTGCAAAAGTATTTTCCTCTTTCTTGTTAAACAAAGGTAGGCCGATTAATTTGTAATTT
>CAZFHF010000593.1:0-1099 GCA_964518655.1 uncultured Bacteroidales bacterium
TCTATCTTTGGTTGTATGGACATATTATAGAAGCATCGCAACCATATGAATTGTATGCTAATTTATTAAGAATAATTGATGGCAAACCATATTCAACAAATAATTTTCCTGAAAAACAAAGGGGGAACCAGACCATTCCACAATTTCCATGGGAAAAAATTAAAGAAATTACAGAATTAGCAAAAAATGTGAATATGGAAACTACCCTCGATCCTTTAAATGACGTATTTGACAAAAATCTTAGAAATTCAATATTTCATTCTGATTATTCAATACATAGTGGAGAAATTAGGGCTTATAAACTTTTTTCAAAAGATGAAACATACTTGATTCTAAACAAAGTATTAGCTTATTTCAAGTGTTGGAAAATTCTTTTTATGAATTCAATTTCAGAATATAAAGAATCTAAAGTTGTAAGACTACCTGATCGATTCTCATACGATACTGGTCGTCTTCTTGTTAGGAAAGGATATGGTTTAATAGGTGTAAAAGATAATTTAAAAAGGGAACAAATTAATCATATTAATCTCCCTTTTTACATGGGCAAATTTAAGGAACACGAAATAGAAATATTACGCATTGATCCAACAATTAATGAAATGCCATTTGATAAAACTGAGCAATTGTATAATACTTATATCAAAATATATTGGATATTACCAAGTGGACTTAGAAAAACTTTAAATAGATTTTATAAAAAACAATTAAAACGAGTTCAAAATAAATTGATTAGAAGTACTGTGGCTAACATCAAATAAAGCAAAGCCTGGGGAAAGTGCTAAAATTAGGCATTTCGTCTTTGTTTTAACATCTTCCCCGTGGGATAAAAACGCAGCCCGAAAACCAGGCCTTGCCTTATTTGAGGACCGTTATAGGGCATTTTAAAAAGAGATACAGTGTACATATTGAAAAAAATATTTCAATTTGTAATCAGCCTATCAAAAAAGTAAAATATTTAAAAATGATTCTGACACATATGCTAAATCTAAATTAATTATTCATGAAAAAACTCACAGTATTATCAGCAGTCTTTTCCTCAATTGTTCAGTTAAGTGTTGGTAATCCAAATGATTCAACAGTTATTATATGTGGTAAAGTT
>CAZFHF010000593.1:1109-1609 GCA_964518655.1 uncultured Bacteroidales bacterium
ACAAGAATAAATCTAAACCGTTATAGTGTTTTTGGTTCAAGACAATATTATACAAATTCAGATAGTGTAGGAAATTTCAAATTTCTTGTTGATTTCAATGGAATACCAAAATATGATTTATCTATAAATACGGTTTATAAAATCCCAGTATTTGTTGGAATTGGGGATAGTATATATATATCATTTAATCATACAGAGCTCAAAGAATATCATGACTTTCTATTAAAACCATCATATACAGGTAAAGGATCAGAAAAAAACCAGCATTTTTATTTTTTGTTAAAAGACAGGTGGGCTTATCAGGATTCAGTTGGAAAACTTAGAGAGCTAGATGATCCATTTAAGTACAGAATTGTTTTCCTGAATAAATTAGAATCTGAAAAAAATGAAATAATTAAGTATTTTAAAAAATACCCTGAACTAAAAGTTCTCAAGCAATATGCATTAGAAGATAACAAATATTACTGGTTGTCAATGGCAATGCAATATCATCATGTAAA
>CAZFHF010000594.1:0-1607 GCA_964518655.1 uncultured Bacteroidales bacterium
AAATTCCTCGTCTTAAAAGATTTAATTATCATCTACAACTACTAAGTGAAAGCTATGATTCTTGCAGCAGGGCAGGGGACAAGGTTAAAGCCCCTGACCGACCATCAACCTAAACCACTGGTCAGATTCAATGGTGTACCTTTGCTGGAAATTATTATTAAACGGTTATTTACTTCTGGCATTGATGAGATCGTGATCAATATTCATCACATGGCTGATCAGGTTTTGGAGTTTCTTGAAATGAAAAATTATTATAATGGCAGGGTATTGATATCGGATGAAAGGGATCGATTGATGGATACGGGTGGTGGTTTATTGAAAGCCAGAGATCTTCTATATTCTGATGAACCATTCCTTCTTCATAATGTTGATGTTTTGACAAACCTTGATATTAATGAATTGATTTTATTTCATAAATCCGAAAAAGCATTGATTACCATTGCGGTGAGGAAAAGGCCTACATCCAGATTACTTTTGCTTGATGAAAACAACTGCCTTGCCGGTTGGTGTCATAATGAAACTGGAGAAATGCGAATTGTCAGGGATTATAAGGGGAAACTCAATAGTTATGGGAATAGTTGTGTGTATGTCTTTAATCCGGAATTCTTTCATCTGGTCGATATGAAGGAACCGGTGTCATTGACTGATATTTATCTTGAGCTTGCAAAGCAGCATAAAATAAAGGCATTCGTTCACAACAAAGATTATTGGTATAATCTTGGATTATATGAGTCCTTTTTGAAGGCTGAGGCTGAAGTGAAAGACCTTAAATATGGAACAATGTATTGATGAAGATTATGTTTTATCTTTTGAAAGAAATTGTTCGATAAGTATCCATAATCACCAATCTATCAGTTTTAATTAACCTAAGTTGCCAGATATACGTTACAAGTTATATGTTAATATGTTATAAATCAAAGCATTAAATTAATTTATAATATAGTGTATATTTAGTGTGTATGATTACAATACATTGATATTTAAAAACTTGCAATTTAAAGCCTGTAACTGGCTACTTGAGTTACTTATATTTTTTCAATAATATATCCTTTTTGCTCAAGCAATTCTCTGATATTATTTGGTCCGAAATAATGGCCTGATCCGACCAGTACAAAATATGTTCCGGGCTTTTCATCCGAAATTTTTTCAAGCTGTCCCACCCATTTTGTATTTCTGTTTGTAAATACCATATCATAGATTTGCTTTATCCGGGGGTTTTCAAAATCATACAAGTCCAGAAATATTTTTTCAAATTCTGCTATATCATTATTAAAATATGCATGATAGAGAGGGACTTCTTTTTTTGCTTCTGTTTCCATATTACCAATCGCATTTTCAAGTATTTGAACCTGCATTTCAAAAGGAACTTCGAAGTCGAAGAGCAATAATTGTGTTTGAATATCATCAAGGCCAATAATTTCTTTTTTATCCTTTTTAGCCAGTTCATGAAAATATTTGTCAATAGCTAAAAGCGGATCATATCCGACAAGCTTGGACTTTGTCCCCGCAATGATCATGTTTAGCAGCCATGATTCATACTGAAAGTACCGGCTAAGTTTATCATTTTCGATTATTTGCCCTAGTTTTTCAAGACTGGCAGGGGTAAG
>CAZFHF010000595.1:0-1603 GCA_964518655.1 uncultured Bacteroidales bacterium
AAAAGTATTGCCGGTTCACGTATAAGTTCCAGTGCAATATTTAAACGTTTTCTCTGTCCACCGCTGATTTTTTTATTCAGGGGCGTTCCTACCTGAACATCTTTTATTTCAAAAAGCCCCAGATTTTGTAAAACTTTATTAACAGCATCCTTAATCTGACTTTCAGAATAATTATCGAAACAAAGCCTTGCGTTGTAATATAAATTCTGATAGACTGTTAATTCTTCAATCAGTAAATCATCCTGTGAAACATGGCCAATCAGACCTTCAACTTTTTCTTTTTCAGTGTGAATATTTATTCCGTTTATCAGTATTTCTCCTGTTGTTGGCGCTGAAGTCCCGTTTAATACATTCAGTAGTGTTGATTTTCCTGCCCCGCTTGCTCCCATAATTCCTACCAGTCTGCCTGATTCCTCAGAAAAACTGAGTTTATGAAGCCCGTATTTGCCGTTCTTAAACTGGTAGCTGACATCTTTTATCTCAAATACAATCCTTGCTTTCAGCCTTTCTTCATTATACGCACTGACAATATCACTGAAATAAATAGGTTTAATATGGTGGTTTCTTATTGATGAACCTGTATAAAGGACATGTATCTTTTCCTCCTGAAGCAACTGGCCGTTAAGATACATTTCATTCTCGCCAATATACTTCATTACATACATGTTCCCACCTTGAATATGCAACACCCTTAACTGCCCCTCAAGAAATTCCGAACAAATATGTCTGAATTGCTTGTTGATGTATCCCTTATTATTATCAATGATTAAGATATTACTGTTGTCAGGAATCGTATTAAAAGGATCAATTGTAAAATCTCTTATTCTGTTGTGTTCTTCCTGTTCAATATAGAATGATTCTGATACTGCCGATATAAATTCAAACTCCTGATCGGTTATCTCGTCATCATCAGAATTAACAAATTCGAATAGCCTTACCAACACTATAATCTTCTGCTTCTGAGTTAATTCTTTATTTATCTGGTCACAAATTCTGAGGATTTTTACGGAGTCAGGGCCAATTCTTTTTGCCCCCCTTTGAATATGTAATGTCTGGTGTTTGGAATAATATTCATCAAAAACTGCAAGGTAATCCTTAACAAGTTCTTCATTGAGCTGCCGCTTAAGAAATGATTTAACTACTGTTCTCCGGTCACTGGTATCACTTTCAGGCCTTGCTATAATAGCGAATAATTCCATTAGAGCCTTAAGTATCTGTTCACTCATTATTTATGAGTTTTAAAGTTTAATTAGAGTTTTAAAGTTATAATAATATGAATATAAGTAATGTACTTTTTATCCTTTTTTATTCCCAAGTTATTACGTAAAATATTTATATATGTTACGGAATTGCCTATTAACATTAGAATTATATTAGAAAACCCGAAATATATATTTTATGTTCGAAGATAAATTTTTATTTATTTATATGTCATTTTGGCGTTAATTAGAAGTATTTCAGGTCATATTGACATATTAATAATATTATATTTTTCTGGCTGCAAATTTGATATTAGTTTACTGCCAACTACAATTTGGCAATTCACCCTGTGAAATTCCCGCTTCGCGGGACCCGCTTTGCGGGATTTCACAGGGTAAACAAT
>CAZFHF010000596.1:0-1599 GCA_964518655.1 uncultured Bacteroidales bacterium
ATTAATATGGAAGTAAAATTCCTTGTTGTACGATTCAGTTCAATAGGAGATATTATTCTGACAACACCAGTAATCCGTTGTTTGAAAACTCAGGTTGAAGGTGCCAGGGTGCATTACCTGACTAAAAGTAAGTTTGAACCGATAATTAAGGCCAATCCCTATGTGGACAAAATATTTGAACTTGATGACAATTTTCCGGCATTAATTAATAAGCTCAAAAAAGAGCAATATCATTATATTATTGATCTGCACAGAAATATAAGAACGGTCAGACTTAAAAGCCAGCTGAGGATTTTATCATTTACATTTAATAAACTGAACTTTAAGAAATGGTTAGTAGTAAACCTGAAGATTAACAAACTGCCGGATGTTCATATCGTTGACAGGTACATGAATGCAGTTGCTGTTTTCAATGTAAAAAACGATAACAAAGGGCTGGATTACTTTATTCCGGATAATGACACAGTGGATATTTTTGATATTAACAAGGAATTACATAAGGGATATATAGTGTTTGCAGTAGGTGCAGGGCATAACACAAAGCAATTACCAGAGAAAAAGACTATTGAATTATTTACAAAAATCAAATACCCGGTTGTATTGCTTGGAGGTGAGGAAGATTATGAGAAAGGGGAATCAATATTAACTTCATCAGGAGGTAAAGTATTTAACTATTGTGGCAGATTTTCAATAAATCAATCCGCTTCGGTTATAAAACAGTCGAAACTGGTTATTTCACATGATACGGGATTGATGCATATTGCCGCAGCATTTAAAAAACGGATTATTTCAATATGGGGAAATACAATACCGGAATTTGGCATGTCACCATACTTTCCGGGAAAAGATTCACATATTATCCAGGTTAAAGGATTACCTTGCAGGCCCTGCTCAAAAATTGGATTTAAGAAATGCCCTAAAAGGCACTTTAAATGTATGGAGGATATCGATATGGTAAAAGTTGCTGGTATCGCAAACAGGCTGTTTGAAACCGATTAGTCAGCGATATCTATATTGTATTCATTCTTAAAATATTGATAATTCTTCATGCCTGCCTTCCGGATATCTGAGATCAGCCATCCTGAATTTTCAGTATTTCTCACAAAATTATTAACTGTTATGCTCCAGCCCGGGACATCAAAAATATGGTAGGTAATCTTTTTTACATGATGAAATTTTATTATTCCCTCATATATACAATAATAGAACATGTGATGCCTGTATTTGTTAAAAAGATTGGAATTCAGGGAAGTTAAATTCTCATTATTCTCAGTCAGGAGATTTTTAAGAGCAATGAAATTTGTTTCATTGCTGTACGGAGGAATATAATTAATGCTGTCATGCTTTTCCACGGACCATGAAATACTGTCAGTGAAAGGATAATTTTTATCTAACTCTTCAATAAATACCTTATTAATGCCACATATTGTCCATTTTAAACCTGTATTAACCTCCTGGTTTAAGACAAGACGGATATCTGTTTTTTTATTGTTATAGGAAACAGCGCAACTCAGCTCGGCAAAAATTTTTTCTGAGTATTTATTAATTAAGCAGGAGGAATCTTCAATTTCCAGAATAAATTCTTCAATCAGTTTCCGG
>CAZFHF010000597.1:0-1598 GCA_964518655.1 uncultured Bacteroidales bacterium
CGCGAATTCAAAGATTAATGATTTGGATGTCGCCACAAAACATATACCGGACGTTGGCATTAATTAATTGAAAATTACTCGAAATGAAAAAAGCATTTTTATATTTTTATTTTTTAACATTATTTATCTCCTCAGCATTATGTCAGGCTTTACCATTAATTATTGATACAACTCTAACATGGTCAGTATTGTATGGAGAATATCCCCCTAATGCAGTTTATGAAAGAACAGAATATTTTAAGATTAGTGACAATTCTATAATTAATGATATTGATTATAAAAAGATTTATAGCAGTCGATATCCTTTATATGAGTGGACTTTTGATAATTATTTCATTAGAGAGGATAGCCAAAAAGTATATCTGCTTGATGAATATAATTCAGAAAGAGTATTATACGATTTCAGCCTGAAAGTTGGTGACACAATTGAATTGCAGAACATATTTGAGGAGCTAAATGAATGGATCGTTTATGATATTGATTCTATAGAAATTGATGGTGTTTTTAGAAAACAATTGCATCTAGGATTTGATAGTTACTGTTGTGATGATAAATGGATTGAAGGTATAGGGAGTATTCTTGGATTAACAACTCCAGGTAATATTGTTATTGATTTTTCGACGGAATTATTATGTGTTAATAAGGATTCGCAAAACATTTTTTCAAATCCCAGATTTGATACTTGTTATATTTACTATGTTTATGATCCCATTTGGATTAAAAATATATATTATCAAACTAGCAAGGAATTATTTAAATTATCGCCAAATCCAGTTATTAACGAAATTTTTATCAATTCAAATTTGGAAAAATATGAATATCAGTTATATGATGTTTCAGGTAAATTGATTTATTCAGGACAATTGCATAAAGACTCTGTTATAGATATTAATAATATAGCCAAAGGTTTCTATATTATTGCGTTATATACAAAGGAAAATAGGTTAATTGCAAAAGTGATTAAGAAATAATTAACTAATGCCAACAAGGCATTATAAAGCATTGGGATGTTGATGGATTATTGAAATTTTGTACTTTTAATGAATGTATATCTAAATATGATATTGATGAGCATTGAATTCCCCAACGCTTCATATGCCCATCCGTTAGGCTGCATTCATATAAAGAAATAAATTCTATAATGCATTTGTAAAATTAATTAATAATACTTATCTTTGGCGTTAGTAACTTGATGCGTAATTATGATTTTATCATTTGACAATAAGGAAACGGAGAAAATATGGAATGGTGAAAGAGTAAAAAAAGTTCCAGTTGAGATACAGAAGATTGGAAGGAGAAAATTAAGAATGTTAAACAACTCGCAAGATATTAATGACATGAAAGTACCACCTTCAAATAGACTAGAAAAGTTAGGAGGGAAATTAAAAGAATTTTATAGTATAAGAATAAATGACCAATGGAGAATAATATTTCAATGGTATAATGGTCATGCTAAAGGAGTAAAAATTATAGATTATCATAAATAAAAAATATTATGGAGAAACTACCTAATATACATCCAGGTGAAGTACTTTCTGAAGAGTTTCTTAAACCTTTAGAAATTAGTGCTTATAGATTATCAAAGGCTATAGGAATAC
>CAZFHF010000598.1:0-1297 GCA_964518655.1 uncultured Bacteroidales bacterium
AACACATCTAATTCATGCTCCAATTCATGTGGTTTATCAACGAGCTTAAGCCGTGATTTTATATAGCTTACCTTTGATTTGAAAGAAAATACAGCAGCTAAGATGGTTTCAATGAGATTCCCAAGGAAAAATGAGGCGCCAAATATTATCGCTGCCATTATAGCTAAAATGCTAGGGGGTAAGTTCTCCATTGTTTGTAAGAAACATTTTAGAGTCGTATTAGAAATAAACAAAAAGAGAAGAACCAAACAAATAAAATGAAAGCAACCTGCTATCAATACTTCAGGTCTAAATTCTTTAGTTCTCATAAGTAAATCTTTTTATATTATTTATTTATTGTAAATATTAAAATCTATTTAAAGATTTTCGCATTAGTGATGCTTATCAAATTATGATTTTTAAATCTGTCGATTAGTCTAAATTATAGGTTAGATGAATATGCATAAATATTATATTTTTACGCAATATTTTAATTGGTGATAATAACTATTTTTATCTTCTATAACTAATAATCAATTATAGAAATTCATACTAATAAACAATAAGTATTTTTACTATTCAAAATAGATGTCTTCTTCTAAAAAAGGTGGAGAATCAATTGATATAAACTTTAATGTATTATTCCCTGTATTCTTAATTTGATGTGTTATTCCAGCTGGTATAAGAATGGCATGACCTGCATAAACCATTTTAGCTTTATCATTATTAATAGTAATTTCTGCGTTTCCTTCAACTATGTAATAGATTTCTTCCATTATCTTATGATAATGCAGTTTCGATATTTCTCCTGAATTTATCAAAACTGTTGCAATGCTCATCAATTTACAATCTGAATTCTCTTGATTTAATAATTCCAATATTTTACCACAAATATCTGGGACTTGTTTGCTATCATTTTCATGGACTATATTAGTATTCATCTTTATTGTTCTCAATTATATTTAAAATTGTTTGACAAGCTTTTATTGCAGCATCTCTTGGAGATAAATCTTTATTGGCATAAATTGATCTTCCAATTATCTCATAATTGGCTCCTTCTTTTATTGCACTACCAATTTCTGGCCCTTGATTTTCACTATTATAAAATTTTTGTGTTCCAATACCACAACTGATAATCAATAATTTATCTCCAACTTTATTCCTAACTTCTTGTATTCGTCCGGGTTTTGTTGCAGGCACTTGAACCCCATCACAAAGAGCTAAAGCAAGGTCTATATATTTATTTGCTTCAGCAACTTCTATCATACCGTCACAATGTGTAAACTGCGTAAAAACAAACAACATCTTCTCATTAAGA
>CAZFHF010000598.1:1307-1584 GCA_964518655.1 uncultured Bacteroidales bacterium
GAATTCATGCCAGCGATACCAATTGAACCAGCGACCATAATTCCATCGACACCAGCACTTACAGCATTTTCAGTTATTCTTCCTACCATATTAGGCATATCTAATAGTTTAAGATCTGCTATAATAGGTAAATTAACTTGATCTTTTATTTCTCTAATAATTGACCAACTATTATTATATAAAACTAAGTTGCCGATTTTTATTGCGGATATATATGGTTCTGTTTCTTTTAAAAGCGGAATGAGAATCTCCTTATCGGGAATATCTGCAGCTAATA
>CAZFHF010000599.1:0-1583 GCA_964518655.1 uncultured Bacteroidales bacterium
GGTACTGTTACAAATGTTGATGGAACATACACAATAAATCTTAGCAACGAAAATGCTGTACTGGTATTTTCCTTCATCGGGTACCTTTCTGAAGAGATCAGTGTTGGAGGACAGACCACCATTAATATGCAGCTTGTTGAAGATATCCAGAAGCTTGACGAGGTAATAGTAATAGGATACGGTACAAGCAGGAAAAGTGATCTGACTGGTGCTGTTGTTTCAGTAAGTGAGGAGACTCTAAGGAGTTCAGTTGCAACAAATATTGACCAGGCACTTCAGGGGCGTATCGCCGGAGTGCAGGTAACACAAAACTCAGGACAGCCTGGCGGTGCTGCATCGGTAAGAATCAGGGGAGCAAACTCAATAACAGGCTCAAGCGAACCGCTTTATGTAATTGACGGTATCCCGTTCCAGGGTGACGGGACAACAGTAGCCGGATTTGACTGGGCAGGAGGAGCAAACGGACAAAACAGGGTTAATCCTCTGTCAACAATAAATCCAAATGATATCGTAAGCATTGAAGTATTAAAAGATGCATCAGCCTCAGCCATATATGGTTCCAGGGCTGCAAACGGAGTAGTGCTTATTACAACCAAACATGGTACAAAGGGTGAATCAAAAATATCATACAATGTATATTATGCATTACAAACACTGCCTAAAAAGCTTGATATGATGGACCTTCCGGAATTTGCCGACTACCAGGTGCAGATCTCAAATGAGCTTAACCAGACACCGAATGAGAAGTACCTTGATCCAAGTATACTCGGACCGGGAACTGACTGGCAGGATGAAGTGTTTGATCCTGCATGGACCGAAAGCCACCAGCTGTCACTTACCGGTGGCAACGAAAATACACAATATGCAGTAACCGGAGGATACTTTAACCAGGATGGTATAATCATAGGCTCAAATTTTGAACGTTTTACAGGCCGTATTAACCTGGACAATCAGTTTAATGACTGGATTAAGATCGGCGGTAATCTTTCATATGCAAAAACAAATGAAAAAATCACGCTTAATGACGGGGGCGACGGTGTTATTATGAATGCACTATTGATGCAGCCCGATATTCCGGTTAAGAATCTGAACGGTGATTATGCCGGCCCTGATGTTACATATGCAGGATCAAATTATAATCCCGTGGCACTGGCTTTGCTTCGTAACAATACACTCGACAGGGAACGTATTATGGCAAGTGTCTATGGGAATCTTGAAATAATCAAAGGGCTGAATTTCAGGACTGAGCTCGCGCTTGACAATAACAACCTGATAAATGTATCATTCCATCCGACTTATCAGTTTGGAGCAATAATAAACAATAAAAACAAAATGCGCCAGCGTGATGAAAATAATTTTTTCTGGATATGGAAAAACTTTATAACATATGACCTGACTCTCGCAGAACGTCATAAATTAACTGCAATGGTGGGTACTGAATCACAAAAGTCAAGCTGGCAGGGCACAGACGTTACAAAAGAGGATTTTACATCAAATGACATACATGTTTTCAGCCAGGGAGATAATACCACTTCGAGAACTAACGGATGGAAAGATGCTTCCTCAATAGCTTCTTATTTCGG
>CAZFHF010000600.1:0-1580 GCA_964518655.1 uncultured Bacteroidales bacterium
ATCACCGTATTGCAATACACTTACATTCACGTTAGCCGCATAGGGTTCTCTTAATACAAATTCCGAATAGTACATGCATCCGTTTGTATCATATGTTTCATACCAGTATGATCCGTTAATCACAAAATAAAGTGTATCAGCAACATATGGTATAGGAACGCCATAACCCGGCGGCAGGTAAGTCCATTTTGTATAGTAATCCGGTATTCCTCCTGTGTTTGTCAGGCTTATTGTCCCGTCAGCTCCAAAACATGTCAGGGTATCTATGATATTAAGACTGCTTATCAGCTCATCAGGTTGTGTAAGTATTACTGAGTCAAGATCAAGACAGTTCAGCTTATCTGTTACAGTAACGTAATAAGTCCCGGCAGTAAGGTTATTGATGTCCTTTGTTGTTTCAGCAGTGCTCCAGCTATAATTCAGGTTAAACTCATCGTAATTATCATAAGCAGCTATTCCTCCAACCGGAAGGAGTTGTATGAATCCGTTGTTCTCTCCATAGCACCTTATGTTATTTCCACCAATATATGTCCGTACAGTATCTACCTGTATCTGCAGTGCCGGAGCGACTGAAACAAGCACTGTATCAACTATGCCGGGACATTTTTCAAATCCTGCAAGGTCTCTCAGATATGGTGATACTATAAATTCAACCAGTTGTGGTACCGTTGTATTATTTACAATTGAGTCCACTATTATGAATCCCGGTGAAAGGTCAAATGTGTCCTGATTAAAGTATACTTCCACATCTCCGGGAGTATAAGCTGCATAATATTTAAACCGCATGTCATGCAAGGATCCTGTTACCGTGGTAAGCGTTATCGAAGGCCGCAATGACGTACATATTGTATCAATCTCAAGCGAGAACGATACTTTTGGCGTTGGTTCAACCCAGACAATGGCCTGAGCCGGCACTCCTGTACAATGTTCAATACCCTTTCCGTCAATAGTATAGGGAACAACCGTTATAGTAACCCTTTGTGCAGTGTCAGTGATATTCTCCAATACTTCATTTATTACCTGGTTCTTAAATAATCCTGTGATTTCATCAGTTGTATAGATTACTGAATCCGGATTTTCAGGCAACACATTATATTTAAATCTTATTGGATTTGTAGGAACTGTAGGACTGGTAATCAGCACCTCTGAAAAAGTATTATTACATATTGTATCAATAAGCGGACTGAGAGTTAGCTTCAATACAGGCTCAATCCATATTGTTATAGTATCCTTAATACCCTCACATTTCTGATTGCCGGAAGCATCAAGTATAAATGGGGTTATAACGTATATTATTCTCTGGGCTGTGTCATCAAGGTTTTCTAACAGCTGTGTTTCAGGAGCTGCTATTGTTAATCCGTTTTGATCAGAATACCCGTTAACCAAAGCAGGATTATCAGGTATTGCATCAAGGTTGAATTCTATACCGTTTAACTTTCCTCTGGTTGGTATTGAAGGAGTTGTAAATCCGATATTAATATATTCACCGCTGCATAAAGTATCAGTTCTGGGATATGCAACTACTTTTGCAGTGGGCTCAACCCACACTACAACAGTATCTGTTATACCCTGGCATTTTT
>CAZFHF010000601.1:0-1580 GCA_964518655.1 uncultured Bacteroidales bacterium
CTATTTGCAGAATATGTATATGAATAAGCATTTGCAGTTGGATTGTAATAAATATAATAAGTAACATTTTTATTTGATTGAATGTCAGACTCAAAGTTTAATATGCAGATTCTATTGCTTCCTGAAACAGTATCAGAATAACTTTTTATGTTCATTTCAACTCCCTTTTCATTGGTTATCCTTAAATAAGAGCAAGAGCCTAATTTGGCAGTAGGTAAAGTTATATTTAAACCCATTTCTTCCTTTACTCTGCTTTCACCAAATATTTCAGATAGATTTATTGTTTTTCTGTATTGCCAACTTTCATTCCACCAGTATGAAAAGAAATTAGAGCTTTTTGTTGCACTATAATTAGAATCATTGGAAAATATGTCTATCTTATATGTTCCCATAACATTAGATAGGGTACAGTTATATTGATACGTATAACCATTGGTAATATTACTAATATTGACCATAGAAACATTATTTACTGCCTTTGTCCCGTTCATGTAACTTATTGTTATTGTTGTGTTTAGAATATCAGTTCCCCCATCACTATCTGTAATATTTACTTCAATAACCACTTTTTCATTGTAATCAAACTTTGTTTTTTCATTGTGGTCTGAATCGTAGGTTAAAATATCTCCAATTACAGGAGGAGTAATGGCTACTGAAAATGTTTTTGAGCTTGAGGCGTTATTTCCATCCGTGTCATTTGCCCTAATACCAATAGTCCAAGTCCCTTCTGATTCTAATTCTTCAACGATTGTATAATTATATTCATACAAATAACCATCTATAACATCTGAAATATTAATCATTCCTGCTTCTGTTATCTTTTGTGTCCCACTTGGATTTGTTATGTTTATTAATGCTGTATGAATTGTATCCCTTCCTTCTGTATCTAGTATTTCGCTTCTTATAACAACCTTATCTCCTGCTGTGAAAGATGAAGTTTCAGATAATCCAGAATCATAAGTTTTAATATTTTTTATCAATGGGGCATCTGAGGCAACTATAAAGGTATCACTTTTATGGGTAATAAGGCTTTCATTGTCCTCACTATAAACATTTACATCCCATACTCCTGCCAAACTTGTATTACCTGGAATGCTATAATTATATTTATATCTGTATCCATCAGCAAGTTCTGTATAGCTAGAAGTTGGATAGCCGATAGTAAAATTATCAAAATAAATCCATCCTGTGTCTGCACCTAAACCCATTCTTCCTGCTGATGTAGTGGTCATAGTTCTGGTTACATATTTTACTCCATCAGCATACATTTCGGCAGTATCACCATTAGCTATTAACTTTAATTCATACCAAGTGTCCTCATTAAATAAGTGAGATGTATCTCTAAAATATCTAACCCCATCTATATATTCCTCAATCCCTATTGCAGAATAAGTTTCTGAAATAAATCCTGCACAATAATTATTATTATCTGTATATCTAAATATCAATCTTTCGCTATCTTCATTACTAAAATCTATATTTACTTTTTCAATTAAAGTAATATCAGATTTATTGGCTACTTCAGTTTCATTTACAAGTGTAATTCTTTTATACAAAGCTGATGATGTTCTTGGGCTATA
>CAZFHF010000602.1:0-1578 GCA_964518655.1 uncultured Bacteroidales bacterium
TCCTGTTGTTGTTTTACTCCTGATGTTATTGATAATTAATAATCCTGGAAAAATGATTTCAGATTTTTATGGAATTTAAAACAACCATGCATCTAAATATAAAATTCATACTAAAAATCAGAAATTATGAAACAAAAAAAAGCAGCAAAGGCGGATGTAGAGAAAAAGAGGGGGGTGTTTTTCCAGGTTGGCATGGCAATATCTCTTTCACTTGTGCTTATAGCATTTGAGTGGCCGTCTGCCGAGAAAAATAACTATGCATTTATTAACAGCCATGATTATGTGTTTGAGGAAGAAATGACCGATATCACGTATCTGGAGAAGAAAAAGCCGCCGGTCCCCAGACCCCCGGATGTATATAAGATAGAGATTGTTGATGATGATGAAATTATCGAGGATGAGATATTAATAGATGTAGAAACTGATATTCTGGAGGCAATCAATTATGTTTTTACGGATCAGGAAGATGAGGATACTGAACCGGTTACTTTTTTCCTGGTTGAAGAGAAACCGGGCTTTCGAAGCGGTGGTGTGGAAAAATTCAGGAGTTATATTGTGGAAAGCATTAAGTATTCATCTGAAGCTGTTGGTATGGGACTATTTGGTAAAGTGTTTGTTCAATTTACTGTTAACGAGAAAGGTAAAGTAACAAATGTTAAGATATTAAGAGGAATTGATCCGTTGCTTGATAATGAAGTTCTCAGAGTCATACAATCTTCACCATTATGGACACCTGGCAAACAAAGGGGTAAACCTGTCAAGGTCACCTTTACCATACCGGTAAACTTTGAGTTGCAATAAATATTAATTAATAATTTATAAAAATTGAAATCATGAAAACAATAATTATTAGCAGACTAAAAAGAAGGAATATAATAGGATTATTTATGTTTCTTATTTTCTTAATGCCTTTAAGCCTGACTTGCGGTCAGGTTGAAGAGAGTGAGGATAAAACCCTGTCTCCCTATTTTTTTGTACAAAGCGATGACCCTGAAACTGATCAACTGCCTCTGAAATCTACTTCAGCGAAAGTTAAAATAGCAGGAGTAATTGCAGATGTTAAGATCAGTCAGGTATATAAAAATCAAGGTAACAGTGTCCTTGAAGCAATATATGTCTTCCCGGCTTCAACACGTGCTGCTGTCTATGATATGAAAATGACAATCGGGGAGCGTGAGATATTTGCAATAATACAGGAAAAGGAGCAGGCACGGCAAACTTATGAGCAGGCTAAGAATGACGGTAAAAGTGCTTCACTGCTGGAGCAAAAAAGGCCTAACGTGTTTCAGATGAATGTTGCCAATATAATGCCCGGAGACCTGATTGAAGTTGAACTTAGCTACACTGAATTTCTGGTTCCTGAATCTTCAGTATATGAGTTCATCTATCCAACAGTTGTAGGACCAAGGTACAGTAACCAGTCTGAGGAATCCAGCCCGGGAGATACATGGATATCAAATCCATACTTAAATGAAGGTGATAAGCCCACTTATGAATTTGACATAAAAGTGGATATCTCTGCAGGATTACCAATAAGTGATATCCGTTCATCTTCACACGATGTGGATATAAGCTTTG
>CAZFHF010000603.1:0-1567 GCA_964518655.1 uncultured Bacteroidales bacterium
TTGAAATATTCATAATCAAAGACAAATATAATATTGCCAACATCTATTTTATTCCAATCCAAATCATAATATTCAGAATTACCGGAAAGCGTATTTGTTACCTGATATACAATTGTATAAGAAAATATATTTAATGCGGTCATACCTTTATCAAACCCATAATATCTTTCTTCTTGATGATGTATTGGTATCATCAACTCTACATTAATTGGTCTTATCAATAGAACCTTAGTGGTATCAAATATAGGTATAGACGCATTTGTGGATATAAAATAAATTTCGTCACTACTTGTAATTGACTGTCCAATCAATCCTAACATGCAAATAATAAGCAAAATTGTTAATTTGATAAGTTTCATTTTATCCTCTCATCATCTTTTCCAAGTTTAACCTTAACTTTAATTGATTCCTTCAGGTTTTTTTCCTGAAAATGATATAAGGCATTCTCAATCAATGCCAGGTCATATACCCGATAATCATAATTACCAGAAATATATCGCTTGAACTTTTCAGGCTTGATTTTCATTATCTCACAAAATTCAGTCTTATTATAACCCGACAATTCGAATATCCTTTTCAGCATAATCACAATATTAACAACTTGCTTTAGATAATTAAAATTCTCACTATCTAAAGATGAAACAAACCTATCAATATCCTTTTTCATACATTTCATTTTTTTACCTCAAATTGTTTGTCACAAATTTCACAATACCAAATATATTCCAAATGATCTATATTGTACCTTTGAAATTTCTGGATTTTATGCTCTAAATTGTCTTTAGAATATTCATCCATGGGCTCCCAGCCAGCATTATATTTGGGATAACTAAATAAATCCTTTTTAGATTTTATTTTTCGCTGTTTTTTAGGGATAGATTCGTTTCTTAGCCAATTACGAAATGCAGCTGAATAATCTTTATATCTTTTTCCTTTAGATTTCATCCAGTCTTTAAATTTATCTAATTCAAATTCAACATCTATATTTTTAAAAGATTCTATAAAAGACTCTATATTATCCTCTAAATATTTTAAAGATTTCTTATTATCAATTTCATTTTCAATTTCACTTTCAATAGTACTATCAGGTTCAATACCAGTTACATCAGTGTTACATTTACCATTTTTTTTCTTATTTTTTCTATGTTTTTTTACCCTCTCTCGTGTTAAAATTCTGTCTTTATATTCCCGTTTCATTCTACGATTTATAACCGTTACAATAGTATTATTTTCTTTGTTACAAAATATTACATTAGCTACTTTATTACAATTTAGTTCATTAATTAATAGCATAAATTCATCAGCACTACAACCAACTAATCTTGCAAATTGTTCTGGCGTACCTGAGATTTCACCCGATCTATCATTTTCGTGCATCGCTATTAAAAGCTCAAGCCATAATCCTCTTGCGGCAAGTGATGAAAATTGAATATCAGTTGATTTTCGCCAATCGCCTGTGTAAAGTGGAATATAAGGATACTTCATAATCTAATTTCCAATGTCAAGAAAAAATTAAGCCCCAGCATGGGAGGGTGGGCTGAGAGACCCGCTCCTGACTATTGCCAGG
>CAZFHF010000604.1:0-1565 GCA_964518655.1 uncultured Bacteroidales bacterium
ATTCTATTATAATTTTAAATATTTTTTTATGGACATTTTTGTTGCAAAACTAAACAATGAGACAACAGGTGATGGTCTCAAGGAAGCTTTTAAAAAATTTGGTGAAGTTACCTCTGCCAAAGTTATTATTGATTATCAGACAGGCAGATCTAAAGGCTATGGATTTGTTGAAATGCCTGATGATGAAGAAGGAAATGAAGCTATTAGTCAGTTGAATGATACTGAATTGGATGGTAATATAATTGTTGTTAAAAAATCACAGCCTAAGCATCGGAATACTCGTTCACGCTACAATAAGTAAATATATTTTTTTAAGGGGACAGTTACCTTTTATCACTGATTGTCCAGCATTAATAACTGGCTGAAGCAATTACATCCCTTTAGGTAACTGTCCCCTTTTGTGTCCCCTTTTGAATCATGAAAGGTCGAAATCTTCATCAAACTGGACAATAAGTTCGTCTATTTTCTTTTTTACATTTTCAAATAATTCTGGAATCTTATCAAGATTTGTTTTTCTTTTGGCACTATCTTCAATTTTGAGCAGATCCTCTTCAATATATTTCACACCTAAAAATGATATTCCTGAAATGAATTTATGAGCGTGCTTGCTAAGTGCACTATATTTTTTATCCTTCACGCATATACCCATCTGTGATACTATATCAGGGGCACTGTTTTTAAATGTTACAATCATCTCCTTAATGAAGTTCTCATCTGAGTCTGAAATTTTATTCAAAAAGCTTAAATCATATTTTTTCTCTTTATCCATCTTTAATCAAGTTAATAATCGAATGGTAATATATTTTATATTGAATATTCCAATGCCAAGCAACGCTAAAGATAGACTAAATAGCAATAATACATGCCTTTATTATTAACTTATTAATAAACATTTTTTTAGTTTTTTTACATGTTATGGCTCAAATTTTGCATAATTATTTATGAAACATTATTTTCGCAAATTCGTTTCTCTATATTTTATGTTGAATTATATAAAAATGGTTGTATTATGAGGGTAGAGAACAAAGGAAATATAATGAGAATTTTGATTGTTAATGTATTAATTGGCATAAGTCTTTTAGGTTACGGCCAATCACTTCAATATTATGAAAATCCCAAATACGGGAATGACAGCTTATCCAGGGTGGAGTGTGCAAAGAACTTATCCAATATGAGTTCATTTGTTAAGATTGATATGTATGATTATGCATACGGTTCATGGAGGTATTGTTTTGTTAATTGCCCTGCTGCCAGCAAGAACATATATATTATGGGTTCGAAAATACTAAAGAACCGGATTGAAAATACTGAAGATGAAACATTAAAGAACTGGTTTGTTCAATTTACCGAAGATAAAGTGGAAGAAGGTAAAAACTGGAATTTAAAAAACGATATTATAAAACTGGGCAAAGAAGTGTTTAAAGAAATTTTCCAGCTTTTTAATATTTCACTTATAAAAAAATTAAACGATAAGAAGTTTTTAAATGAATATCTAAAGGAATTACTAAAAATTAAAAACCGGTTCGAGAATTATTTATCAAATCTGGGAAAGGAAGCTTTAACTT
>CAZFHF010000605.1:0-1561 GCA_964518655.1 uncultured Bacteroidales bacterium
TTCATAAGTGGTATGCATATAATCTTAATGGAAAAGCTCCTGCGTATTTCTTGCATAATGCCATTGCATTTACTTGTGAGCAATCTGTACAAGAAAACAATGCGATTTGGTTCCCTATAGAAGGGAAAGAAATATCTCTTATAGATAGTATTGAAATGAATCAGGAGATAACAAAGCAATCCACTTAACCTTACTACGCGCCTGAGGAGTTCCATTAAGCGTGTGATTTTTGTATTAAGCTTAAGAAATTATTCATGTTTTTAAGTTAGTTTTTAATTGAATCAATTACTTATAATAAATTTACAATGATTGAATTAAATGGAAATAACTATAAATTGTGTCTCTTTGATACAAATGCTATAAGCTCGTTTCTTAAAAATCCAAAAGCATGGATACTTTATTTTGATGAAGAATTTTCCATATCTAGAACGGCCATTTCATATTCAATATTTACGCTTTCCGAATTATGGTTTAGACAAGATTTATTTGATAAATACAAAGATATCTTTTCTATTTATCCATCATGTGTTTTAGACGGGCATGAAAGTATTTTCCAAAAAGAAGTTAACAATTACAACAAATTCGAAAAAATAAGTCCAATAGTTATACCATCAATAATTAAGGATGATAACTTAACTCCAAAAGAAACGCTAACAACTATAATAGAAAATTCAGGATTTATCTCAAAATCAGAATATTGGAGAAAGGGTCGAGATGAAATTCTTGAAGGAATAACTGATTTGATAAAAAATTATCCTCCGAAAAATGATCAATACACAATAAAGGAGATAGAAGATTTTAATTTAATTGTTTCAATGTCGCAAATAACGATGCGGGATGTTGAATTTTCTAAGTCTATGCAAAATCAGGGAGAAGCAATTGATATAAAACAATTTCCATCAATACAAACCACGAGTTATGTTGTATTTTATAAATTTTATACTGATAAAAGAAAGCCAATTCTATCTGATGTTTTTGATATAATGATTTCTGCGCTTCTTCCTTATGTAGATTTCTTTATTACTGAAGGTAATATGTGTGAGATCATAAAAAAAATAAAATCTAGACACGGGTTTTTAAAAAATTTAAAAGAATATTCGATTAAAGATATAAATAGGGATCTTAATCTAAACAACTTTTCTGACCAAAAACACATTGAGTTCTATTAGTATATGAAGAATTCTTAATCCAAACTAAACAAACGATTTACCTATACCCTAAGAGGTGGTTTTCTAGTGGGAAATCTTCTTGTCGGCCACAAAGCGATCCAACTACAAAAATCGGCCAAAGTGGTGCGTAGGTGGGGAACGTATCTCCGATATCTCCTGCCGGCAGCTGCCAAAATAAGCATAAAGTGGTGGACAAAAAAAGTGGCAGGAGTAAAAACTCCTGCCTCTGAGTGTGTATAAAAAAACTAAGTATTGTAGTTTACAATTATGCAGTCCTTTTTCTCTCTTGCCAAGTGTGATAGACTCAACAAACCCCACAAACCCAATAAACTCAACTACCTCACAAACATCACCTTCGTAGAAGCCTCTTCCCCTTCCCCCTTAATCTTCAG
>CAZFHF010000606.1:0-1555 GCA_964518655.1 uncultured Bacteroidales bacterium
TATTAATAATTAGGTTCTCTCCGCTGTTGTTAGTTAAAGAAATTCCATTATCATAGTTATAAAAAATATTATTTACTAATGTATTATTTATCGAGCTATATAAATAAACTCCGGTTGTAGACGTTTTATTTTTATATTGGGAAACGTTATTATTCATTAAAAGGCTATCTTCGGTATAACAAAACTTAATTCCCGTCTCATAATCGAGTATATTGCAATTTTTTATTATTACATTAGACTTGCCTGAGAAATAGCTACAAGAGTTATTAGTACAGCTATAGTTGCAATTTAAAATACCAGAGCCAGTTCCAATTCCTATTAAAGTTGCATTATTACAGTCTAATGATACGCCTTCTTTTGCAATTATAATCCCGCTAGGTAGATAATAGTTGCCTTCGCACAAAGAAGTGTTGGTTGTAATATTCATCCCATCTATTGGTATAATACACCCTTTCACATTTATGTACTTATTTGCAAAATTATTGAATTCATTTTCTTCCTTAACCCTATTATCCGGATCAAGATTTATTGTAACTTTGTGTATTCCTTTCTCTGCGAGCCAATCGAGTAGCAGGATAGTAGAAGACTCTCTTGCCAATGAAACTGTTCTATTTTCCATTAATACATCATTAATTAAGAATTCAACTTCAAAGTTATCTATATCCTTTTCTCCAAGATTAAATATTTTTGTGTTAATTGTTATTAAATCACGGCTATAAATAGATTCTTGAATTGTAATATAGCTATAGTTAATAAACAAATCAGGGGACTTTTTTATATTTAAAAGATGCATATAAATTTCATTGTTTGTCTCATCTGTTTCCGGGATCATACCTGTTATATTAGGATAAGAGTCTATCTTAATCAACAAGCTGTGATTTTCAGATGTAGGAAAATAATCAAAAGTAATATTTTTTGTTTCATTACCATTTATAGTAAATATCTTATCCTCATAGGTTTCATTATTATCTATCAAACTTACAATAAAGTAACTTGTATTTGTGCTGCCTTCATTAGATAAACTTGCATTTACAATTAGATAATCTCCTGCCTCTAAATTTGATATATTACAGATGCTTTCATTATAACATTTTACAGATACATCCAAGAGATTTAAATCTGGTTTTGGATAAACAATAATTTCTCTTTCTAATTCATTATTTCTTACATCACAATCTGAATAATTAATTAATGCTTTAAATGTATAATTACCAATAGGTAAAGTTACATTATACTCAAAAATTGTGGAAACTGTTGCATTATAATTTAAAGATATGGTATTTGTTTTATACAAATTATCATCAATGTAGAGACCGACATTAATATCTTCTGTAGTTATATTAGTAAAATTAAATTCATCATACCTCTTAATTTCTACAATTATTGATTCGGATGCATTATCAATTACTATTTCAGGGAATAAAGAGATATCCTCAATCATTAAATCTGGTTTTGGGTTGCCACATACCCCCTTACAGCATTGTTGGTTTTCATTACACCAATGTTCTGAATCCACAGCTGTTTCTTTGCATACACCTGTACTAATATCATAACT
>CAZFHF010000607.1:0-1553 GCA_964518655.1 uncultured Bacteroidales bacterium
AATGGAGGAGCCAATTTGTCACCTCCAATGAGGACAAAATGGGGCTTCGTTATGCTCCTTATGCCTTTACGGAAGATGGAGTTGCACAATTATCAACAGTTATGGGAAGTGAAAGAGCTATAAAGGTTAATATTCAAATTATACGGTTGTTTAGTAAACTGCGAAAGATGATGCTCACTCATAAAGAAATATTACAGAAATTAGAACAACTGGAAAATAAAGATATTGAACAGGATTAGAAAATATTACTCATTTTTGAATATCTCAGACAGCTTGAAAAATCAAAACAGGAAGAAACTGAACAAAAATCCAGAAAGATTATTAAAGGCTACAGGAAAGATAAAAACTCTTAATCATCCAATAATTAAAACTGCACCATACAAGCGAGTATTATGAGTATGATAACAATGGAAATATGACAACAGATGGCGGCAAAGACCTGAATATAGAATATAATTACCTGAACCTGCCGGAGGTTGTTGATTTCGGCGGTGACAACAAGCTGTTTTACCATTATGATGCTGCAGGCAACAAGCTGGTAAAATATAAGGATGTATCGGCAGGTACGCCCAATGGCTTTTACGGAGCATGGAGTATTAATACTGAAAAATGTCTTAAATAATGAAATAGCATTGTCTGCGATCTAATTCTCTTTAGTCCTTACAACGGTCTTTTCATTGATCCAGCCGCCTACAGTGTATTCCTGGCCGTCAACGTAACCGTTGAAGAATGCTTCTTCCTTTAACGGAAAATAACCGGAATACTTTTCAATAAGGTCACTTGCCTTTTGTGAGATACTGGGGTCTACTGACATTGCTTTGTTATATTTATCAACAGCAGCCCAGTAAACAGCCCTTTGCTCAAAATCAGACTGGCTGCAGTCATCAGAACCGGCAATATACGCGTTGCCAATTAATATATAAGGGTCTCCCGACTTGCTGTTAAGTTTTATCGCTTCATATGCAAAATCCCTTGCCTGCGGATAACTCTTGATCTTATCAATGTAGATCTGTGCCAGTCCTATATAATATTTTGCCCTGGTGTCATTGTCAGACTCCAGTTCAAGTGCTTTCTTAAAATAGGCTACGCAATTATTGTACTCTCCCCTGTCAAGTAATAACTGTGCAATTTTTGCAGCAAGGTCAGATGAGGGCTCAATCTTAAATAATTTCATAAGCGCATCTGAATATAAGCCCGATCCCGTACATTTATTCTTCTCGGAAATTAATGCAATCTTTTTAAGCAGTTCAGTGTCATCAGGATTAGCTTCTAATTTCGGGGTGAATATATTTTCTATTGCTTCACAATCAGCTGCCCCGCATTCAGTAAAGACCTTTTCAACATTATCGATAGCTACCTGGGTTTTCTCAGGTAATTTTGTGTGTTCCAGTTTTTCATTCAGGTAATCACTCAGCTTGATATAAGTGTTAATAATATCATCCTCAGATATGATTTGATTTTTGTATAAAACATTTGCTGACTGCATAAGAGTAATCATTACAGCTTCCTCTGACCTGGCTTTGGTGAGATCAACGGATTTCTGCAGGTATCCA
>CAZFHF010000608.1:0-1552 GCA_964518655.1 uncultured Bacteroidales bacterium
AATAAATCCCAGCATTTTTCTGCGTAGTATTGCTGCTTTCTTTTCCGTTAGCAGGCCAATATTATTTTCAAGAACCAGTACTTTTCCTTCAGAAGGAGTGTCAAGTGAGCCGATAATATTCAAAAGTGTTGTTTTGCCTGAACCGCTCGGCCCGACAAACCCGGCAAACTCGCCCTCGCCAAATGTAAGGTCAATGCCGTTTAAGGCAGTAAACCTTCCCCCTCCGATAGGAAAATGTTTCTTTACACTTTCAAGTGTGATGATTTTACTTTTTTCCATTTCATTTATTTATTTATTGCAAGTTATCTAAAATATATGGCATATTAGTGATTATAAACAAACATAAACTGAACTCCCTTTCCTGTAAATAAATCAGTCCCGTCTATGTTCCTGTAAATATTGAATTCATCAGGATTCCAGAACAACATAAGGTACAGGCTTATATTATCATACTGGCGCTGCCAGTTAACAAACCTGTATAAACCATCATTTGTCCAGTCATAATAAACCATACCTGTTATATTATCCAGCAAACCTACAGGATATCTTAATGCCAGTGCAGAAAACAGTATTCTGTTATCAGCCTGAAAGATATTTTCAGATGCTGATACCCACAGGAATTCATTTATCAGATTCAGTCCGTTTCCGATATCGAATGTATAATCAAAGCCCAAATTTAATTGTTCCTGCCATGGGAAATGTTTTTTTGGAATATTCTGATACAAGATCGTGCTCTCGAACCAGAAACCTATTCCCATATCCCATCTTCCATCAAAGCCCAGCCTGTTCTCATTTGAATTTTCAAGCAGTGAAAGGGCGGAATCTGAAACAGCCTGGCTATAGTCTGCTTCACGATTATGATATGACAGTGCAAGCTCTCCTTTTAGTGCAGGGACCTGAAGCCTTCCGCCAAATTCCGGCCTTTTACGGTTCCCGGGGACAGACTCCCAGCCTTTGGTATTCTCATTTCCGTATAACATCCATAACCAGATGTTAGCATTATTAATAAAGTAATACCTTCCCAGCAAAGCATAGACCCCGTCGGTGAGTTGTAAGGGATCACGGGGATCAATACGGTCGAACCACATCAGGGGGCGCAGCATTGAGGCTGATCCGAAATTTATCTTCTGAAGGCCTGCCCTTAGCTCAAACTGCTCAGATGACATTCTTATCCAGAGCCGGTAAGGCTTAAATTTACCGTCTGCGTCAAATTCCCCGTCATCATAATCCAATGTTCCGTAAGTATTTATCGATATTTCAGTATCGTATTTTATTTTCCCGGCTTGTTTTTCAATCGTTAAAGAAGGGATATATCTCATACCTCCCTGTATTTTAAAATCATTGACGTGATTGACTGTTATCCATGAATTTATTTGTCCCTTAAACGCAACTTCCTGAGCTGATAGTCCGGAGCCGGCTAACACAAATAATATTAATATGTATATATAAAGTTTCATCACTTTTTATTGTTCGGCTTTCTTGATAAAATACCATAGAAGAAAAATCTTGTAACTTCTGTAATAAGATCCTGAGGCCTTTTGTAAAGTTTCAT
>CAZFHF010000609.1:0-1541 GCA_964518655.1 uncultured Bacteroidales bacterium
CTCATAGCCTCCCTAACACTAAGTCTTCTTTTCTTCCAGGGATGCAAGTGAACTTCATTATGCCCATAGCAGGCTGTTGGACTAAAACGGTAACGGTGTAATTTTTTAAACGATTTTCTTCTTGTATCACCTTCATTGATTGATAAAAATTTATTTGAATATGCTTTAAAAACATCCTTACCATTCTGTATCCTCTCGGGGCAGTTTGTTGAATTAAATAAAGAATAAACAGTAAGCTCTATTGGTACCCCTTCCGGTAAAACAGGCTTCTTGCCAGGTTTAACAATATCAGGCCACATAAACCTTGCCTTAGCACCTTTATATTTTTTGTTTACAGGCCATGGAAACCATCCCCGGTCTGTTTCTTTAATTTTCCTACCGATGCACTTCCATGCATATTTTTTTTGGATTCCTATCAATATTAAACGCTCCCTATCTTGAGGAATCCCTAAGTCAAGTGAGTTAAGAATCTTTAAATCAAGACAATAACCGCACCGTTCAAGGTTGCGCTCAAGACTAGCAAGAAATTCCCTGTGTATTTTAGTCTTATACATTCCAGGAACATTTTCAAATACAAAAAAGGGTGGTTTAATCCTGCAGATTCTGTGAACATAGGTCTCTGAAAGTCTACCATTAATGCCCTTACCGCCCTTATTTTTCCCTCCTGTACTAAAATCAGGACAAGGGGGCCCGCCTATTATTCCGAAAAAAGAAGGTTTCCTTTTAGGAAAAGCAGATTTTAAGATTTCAGGTGCAAAAACCTTTTCAATATTTTTAGTAGTACTAATAGAAACTTCTTTTGTAGATGGCTGCACTGATTGCTTCCACCTTGTCATCCCATATGCGTAGAGGCTGGCAAATACCGGGTTATCCTCATTAGTCCATACAATATTGAAGCCTGCCTGTTCAAATCCTATATCCAAGAAACCACCACCAGTAAAAAAAGAAAGTAAGGGAATCTTTTGTTTCTTTTCATCATTAGTTTTCATTTTCACCTTTATATTACTGTCCTAAACCAGCCGGGACGCCTTAGCAAGTTAAAAGTGTCAAAAAATCCTGTTATGCTACCGCCAGCAGACCGGACAGCATCACTAAGTATTCCAGTCCGCTTGAAGGTATTCCATAATGGATGAACGACAACATATCTTTGATTTCCCGCAATAAAGCCAGGCAAAACTCCCCAATCCCTCTTTTGATAATTGTTAAAGTATGACACGAAACTATCACGTACTTGTCTCGCCATTTCCGGCCAGCCTCTAAGTTCTATGTCATTAAAGTCACCATTCAATCCAGCCGAATAATTATTATCCAGCAAGATTTTGAGATATGACAAAGCTAATCTCCAGTCTAGCAAGCCGTGATAGGCCATGTTACGGTAAACTCTGAGACAATCATAACAGGCAGATTTACAAAGGCGTAGATGCTCCTCTTTCTGAATAAAGCCAGCATAAGAACTCGGGTTAGACGGATGGCAAAGCTCTCTCAAAATATTTACAAGAATTTTATTTGCCTCTTGCACAAATCCCGCTCCATTTGGAAGC
>CAZFHF010000610.1:0-1530 GCA_964518655.1 uncultured Bacteroidales bacterium
CTGCCACCTTGCAGCACAGGCCGGCGTCAGATACAGCATTGAACATCCGAGGACTTACATTGACTGCAATATTGTCGGATTTCTTAATATTCTTGAAGCCTGCCGGCATAATGGGACAGACCACCTGGTGTATGCAAGCAGTTCGAGTGTTTATGGTTTAAATGAGCAGATGCCTTTTTCTGTGCAGGATAATGTTGATCACCCGGTCAGTCTTTATGCGGCAAGCAAAAAGAGTAATGAACTTATGGCGCATACATACAGCCATTTATACGGACTGCCGACAACGGGACTGCGTTTTTTCACCGTATACGGACCATGGGGAAGACCGGACATGGCATTGTTTCTGTTTACCAAAGCCATACTGGAAAACAAACCTATTAATGTATACAATAACGGTAACATGGAAAGGGACTTTACCTATATAGACGACATAATTGAGGGTGTATCGAGGATTATTAAAACAACACCCAAGGGAAATAAGGACTGGAGCGGCAAAAAACCCGATCCCTCAAGTTCTCTTGCACCTTACAGGGTATATAATATCGGGAACAGTAACCCTGTTAAGTTACTTGATTTCATTGAATCCATAGAAAAAGCCACTGGGAAGAAAGCAAGGAAAAACATGCTCCCCCTCCAGCCGGGCGACGTGCCGAAAACATGGGCCGATGTCAGTTCACTGACGGATGATTTTAACTATACTCCCAATACGTCAATAAAAGATGGCGTTGGGAAGTTTATGGAATGGTACAGGGAATTTTATAAAGTATCTTAAAACACTTAAAACAAATCAGCCTAAAATATGAGTGTTTCGTCATAAATAATAATAAGTTCAACAAAAACTGCCGGGCTCTGTAAATCTAATTGACAGTATTTTTTTAGCTTTGCAATAATTTGAATCTAAAATCTCATTTTCATGATCGACCTGAATGGCACCAAGAATGTTTTAAAGAAATTCATCGCTGATACTTCTTTTGCAAATATTGAAAAAATAAAGGATGATACGTTAATCTTCCGCGAAGGAATATTTGACTCAATGGGTCTGATGACTTTGATTACCTATCTCGAAGATAACTTTAAAATCCAGATCCAGGACACCGACCTGGTTGAAGAAAACTTTGAATCGGTGAATGCAATCTATGGATTCCTGGAAAAGAAAATGCAATAAAAAATCATGAGCATTGATATGACGATAGATCATATTTGCTTTGCAGTAAAAGATATCAAAGAAACAATTGCATATTGGGAAGAGGTTTTCGGCTATAAGCAACTTACCAGGACAATTATAAACACCAGGCAAAAAGTTAAAGTAGTATTTCTTACAAAAACTAATAGTATTACTGTAAAATTAATTGAACCTCTCACTGATAACAGAACTTTAACAAATTATGTAAAGATGGGTGGCGGATTTCATCATATATGTTTTAAATGTGATAGACTTGGAGAAAAAATAAGGGAACTGGGGAAAAAAGGTGTACGGATGCTCGTGCCCCCTCAACCCGGTGAAGCCTTTGAAAACAACGATATTGCTTT
>CAZFHF010000611.1:0-1525 GCA_964518655.1 uncultured Bacteroidales bacterium
AAAGCAATTCAGATGTGTGGAACTGGCTCAGGAGTGGGGAAAAGTGTTATTGCTTGTGGATTGTGCAGGATTTTTCTTGAAGACGGTCACAGCGTTGCGCCCTTCAAGGCGCAAAATATGGCATTAAACTCTTTTGTCACCGAAGAGAAGGGAGAAATAGGAAGAGCACAGGCAACTCAGGCCAAGGCCTGTAAAATAAGGCCAACTGTGGATATGAACCCTGTTTTAATCAAACCTACTGCAGATACCCGGGCTCAGATTATATTATGGGGAAAACCTGTGGGAAATATGTCTGTTTATGAGTACAAAGATTATAAAAAAATGGTTTTTGGCAAAATAAAAGAATCATTGAGGAAACTTAAGCAAGAATATGAGATTACCGTTATTGAAGGAGCGGGTTCCCCGGCAGAGATAAATTTAAAAAGCCATGATTTAGTTAATCTGAAAATAGCAAAATTAGCCAATGCCCCGGTTATTTTGGTGGGAGATATTGATCGAGGGGGCGTATTTGCCTGGCTTATAGGAACGTTAGAATTATTGAATAAAGAAGAAAGAAAAATGATTAAGGGATTTATCATCAACAAATTTCGTGGAGACAAAAGATTGCTGATGTCGGGAATAAATTTCCTGGAGAAATACACGGGAATAAAAACTTTGGGAGTTATTCCTTATTTTCACAATATAAAAATCCCCGAAGAGGATTCTGTATCTATAGAAGCAAAAAAGAAAAATTTAGAATCAAACAGAGAGATAAAAATTGACGTAATTTATCTTCCTCATATTTCCAATTTTGATGATTTTGATGCTCTGGAGAGCGAGAGCGATGTTTCTTTGAAATACGTCGGGGAATGCAGGGATTTGCGTAAATCGGACGTAATAATTATTCCCGGGACAAAAAATAGTATAGAAGATTTAGATTACCTTAAAAAAACTGGTCTCGCGAAAAAAATAGTTTCAACTTTTGAGTCCAATTCTGCTGCCATATTGGTGGGCATTTGCGGAGGATACCAGATGTTAGGAGAAAAAATTTATGATAAAAAGAATGTGGAGTCAAAAAGGAAAGAAATGAATGGCCTGGGAATTTTGCCTGTAATTACCGAAATTTATGCTCAAAAAGTAGTTTCTCAAGTAAAGGCAAAACATTTATCTTCAGGAATAAAAGTTGGCGGCTATGAAATTCATCGGGGAAGGACCAGGGTTGTAGGAAACTCAGAGCCCGCATTTAGGATCATTTCTAATAACACGGAAAAATTTGATGGAGCAATAACAGATAATGGACAGTGCTGGGGAACATATCTGCACGGCGTGTTTGACAATGATAAGTTCAGGAGATATTTTTTGAATAATTTAAGAAAGAAAAAAGGATGGAAAATTCTAAAAAAAGGAACAAATTATGATGTGGATCGAGAAATTGGTAAACTTGCCTCTCTATTAAGAAAAAATATTGATTCAAATTTATTGTACGAAATTTTAAATAAGAATGGGGGGTGATGCTTATAAAATGATTTGTTGCATCGGGACTTTG
>CAZFHF010000612.1:0-1524 GCA_964518655.1 uncultured Bacteroidales bacterium
AGAACAAAAATCCTGTCAGCCACGATTTCCTTCTTATATTATATAGTAAGGAAATGGTTAGATACTGTTTTTTGATTTTTTTCTCCATCATACATTCTAATTTAAATGTTTTAATTTACCCCATATCTTATTATCAAATCCTTTGATAGCATCCATGGTAGTATGCTTTTAGTGATGATTACTTTTTCAGGGGAGTTCTGATTTCCCTTTATCGGGAATGCTAATGATTAGGATCAGTTTCATCTTATTATGGGTTAATCCGGTATTTCATATGTTAAGTTTCGGCAATTGGATGAAAAATAACTTAACGCACGAAATATATTGCAACCTGAACAGGCAGGGTATAAAATTTCAGTCAAACACTTTAGAATTTGATGCAATTTTTTCAATTTTCAACAGCCGGGAAGAACAGAATCAGATTGAAATAATTTTTTATTATGACTTTATACTGGCATATTGCCTGCTTTATCCATTCTTTAATTTAAGAATTAAGGTATTCAGAAGGGGGTTTACCATACTGATCTCTAAAACTCTTGGTAAAATATGATGGTGAAGTGAAGCCAGTCAGATAAGCAACTTCAGCCAGGGAATACTTTTTAGTTTCCATAAGTTTTACAGCATGCTTCAAACGGACGATCCTGATAAATTCAATTATCGTTTTACCTGTTAGCGCCTTGATTTTCCTGTATACATTACTTCGGCTCAGGTTCATTTCAACTGATAATCTTTCGACATTAAGAGTATTATCACCTATATTCACGACAATATAATCTATGGCTTTATGTAAAAATTTCTGGTCCAGTTCATTATCAGCCATTTTATTTGGTATTATATATACATCCTGACTGAAATGGGCATATAGCTTTGTTCTGGATTGGATCAGCTGGTTGATCTTCGCCACCAGTAATTGCATGTTAAAGGGTTTAGTGATATAGTCATCAGCTCCGACTTTAACCCCCTCAATTTGTTCACCAATGGTGGTTCTGGCAGTTAATAATATAATTGGAATGTGACAGGTTCTAATATCTGTCTTAAGCACATTACATAATTCTATCCCACTGCATTGAGGCATTAAAATATCACTGACAATTAAATCAGGTATCTTATCAAAGGCAATTTCAATTCCAGCTTTCCCATTTTCTGCCTGAATGACAGTATATTTTTCGCCCAGCTCTCTGGACAGAAAAGTCCTCAGCTCGTAATTATCTTCAACAATTAATACATCCGCTCTTTCTTCATTTTGGTCCGGATCAGGCAGTTCTTTTCCTTGCTCTTTTAAATTTAATCCTTCATGTTCACTTAATATAGTTCTGCTAAGTACGCTTGCAGGTTCGTTTAAGATTTCTTCCTCAAGAAAGGCTGCACGGTCAATGGGCAGTACAAATAAGAAACATGTCTCATGGTTTGGATTGCTTCTTGCTTTTATATGTCCGTGATGCAATTCAACTAATCCTTTGGTTAATGACAGGCCAATCCCCATTCCTGAATTTTTCTTCTTCCTGGTAGAATCTGACTGGTAAAATT
>CAZFHF010000613.1:0-1513 GCA_964518655.1 uncultured Bacteroidales bacterium
TTTTGATACACAAAACCTACAAGGTTCTTGATCGGGGTTAAGATAGCTTTGGACTTAAAGTCCAACATTTTCTACTATCCTGAGAACAAAATAAAAGACATAAAAAGAGGGGAGGAGATCAAAAAAGCTGTATACTACAAACGTTAGGTTAAATGCTCTTTTTATGAAGCGAAGCGAAATAAAATGTGCATTATCTACCCAGTATGTATTAATAGCAGAAAAAGAAATCTTAATTCTTTATAAATTTTCCACTAACTTTTATCTTATTTTCGAAGATTATATTAAAATAGTATAATCCCGGGATTATAATATCACCAACTGAAAATAAATTATTATTAGAAGTTGATTTTGTAATTATCTCTCCTTTGGAATCATATATTTCCAGGGAATATTCCTTTCCCTCAGTATTATTAAAAGATATTACAGATTTTGAATTTATAGGATTAGGGTATATTTTGACATCAGATAATAGTAAATCATCCTTAATACTACTAATTGGTGATACATATATATTGTAAAATAAAAAACTTTCCGTTGAACAACCTGCTGTATCAGTGATGCTTAAATAATAATAAGTTGTTTTTAATGGTTTAGCAACTGTTATTGCGCTTGTACTGTCAGCTAATCCATATCCGGGAGTCCATAAATAACTTTCAATAGGTAAGCTGGAACTTAATAATCCGTTACCATTAAGTAACACCGAATCCCCTTCATAAATATAATATGAGTATTCAATTAAAGATATTATTTTAAAGGAGAAAATTAAATTCATGCTGTCAATACTTATACTATCAAAATCATCGGTTACTGTTAGCTTAAAATATAATTTATCCAATCCTAAGTTTGATGGGGCATCAATTACTTTAGGATTCGCTTTAGTAGTATCATCTAAAAAGTCTGAAGCAGTGAAATAAAAAGTAAGATTTTCAATAGTAATCGAATCACAAGTTTCCCATATGTAGGTATAATTTCCGCTCCCTCCGATGGCTGAAGGGTTTCCACCTATTTCTATTGTATCAACACCATATTGACCTACACATGCTACCTTATTTTCACCGGCATCAGCAATAACCTGGCTTTTCCCGTCAATTAAAATAAAAATAAACAGAATATTTAATGCTGATTTGACAATAACATTTCCATTCACAGACTTTGCTTTCATATTCTTTTTTTTAAGATGCTATATATACCTTAATTGCATTTAACTTAAAAAAGTAACCTTAGTCAATGTATGTCTTCAAATAAAGTTGGACAAAATAAATGTATGAATTAAGTGGTGGTTTTACTAATTTTTAACCGTAAAATGAATCACCATGAATCAAAAGAAAGGTCTGGAAATAGTATGTGGCTTTTAGCAGTCTATAGGATGTAGTTGTTTGATGATAATTTATACTGGATTTGCAGCTATTATACTGTGATAAACGGAAACAGCGTAAAAGTATTTTACCAGGTAAAAGCGGCTATTTAATATAATGGCCAATTATGAGTCATATATTTTATTATGTGTAAAAAT
>CAZFHF010000614.1:0-1512 GCA_964518655.1 uncultured Bacteroidales bacterium
TATTATCAAAAAATATCAACCTCATGAGATATATAACCTAGCTGCGCAATCATTCCTTGCCACTTCCTGGGAAGAGCCAGAGGGGTCTTGTGATGTTAATGGAACAGGAGTTTTAAGGTTATTAGAAGCAATTAGAATAGTGAATCCAAAAATAAAACTTTATCAAGCATCAAGCAGAGAGATATTTGGAAATCCAAAAGGACATTCTGTAACTGAAGAAGCCCAAATAAGTCCTTTAAATCTTTATGCATCTGCAAAAGCATTTGCACAATCAATTATTGCAAGCTACAATAAGAAATATGGATTATATGTTTCATCGGGAATTGCTTTTAATCATGAATCTCCTAGGAGGGGGAAACAATTTGTAACAAGAAAAATTGCAAATTCTGTAGCAAGAATTAAGTTTGGTCTGCAGGAGTTTATCTCACTTGGTAATCTTAATTCAAAACGGGATTGGGGATTTGCGGGGGATTTTGTTGAGGCAATGTGGTTAATTTTACAACAAGAAAAACCTGGACATTATATTCTTGGTACTGGAGAAATACATACAGTCAAGGAATTTGTGGAAGAAGCTTTTAAAGTCGCCAATATGCTTATTGTTTGGGAAGGAGGGGGTTTAAATGAAGTAGGTAAACATAATGGGAAAGTTGTTGTTAAAATTGATAAAAAATTTTATAGGTCGGATAATGAAGAACTCGTTTTTGGGAATATTGATAAAGCCAAAAAAGAACTAGGATGGACACCTAAAACAAATTTTAAAGATTTAGTAAGAATGATGGTTGAATCTGATTTAAAAAAAGTAGAAAACCTCCCTAAATAATGAAATACGAATTAGAGTAAGTTTAGTTAAATATATAATGGGGCATACATATATTTTAAATCATTTAAGAATAAATTGTTAAATGGAAATAGAAACAGAAAAAGTAGAACATGCAGGAAAAAGGCTCGCATTCATTATAAGAAAGGATGCTAAAATGGATGCTAAAAATTTTCCAAGTCCAAAAGAAGATTTCTTACAAATTGGTTATATGAATTTAGAAAAAGGAATCGAGATTGAACCGCATATGCACAAAATATGGGAAAGAACCATCTATAAAACTCAGAAAGTGATATATATCATCTCTGGTAAGATAAAAGTTAATTTTTATGAAAATAAAAAGAAAATAAAAGAGATAATAATCAGTGATGGTGATTTAATTGTCTTATTAGAGGGAGGACTCAGTTTCGAAATGCTTGAAAAGTCAAAGTATATCGAAATTAAACAAGGCCCATACATAGACGTAACAAAAGATAAAGAAAAATTTACTCCTATAGATGAATAAAATGACAAAAGAAATACCAGTTTGCAGCCCCCTGCTTTCAGGAAATGAAAACTAATAAATATGAATTAAACTGGCCGAGAGAGGAGCCAATATGAATCTATCAAAAGAAAAAATAAATTTTTTTGATTTGATTGGAGAAAGAGTCAAAAGTTTTTTTTACCTAATGAAAGAGGGATATCGCTTAAGGGAC
>CAZFHF010000615.1:0-1506 GCA_964518655.1 uncultured Bacteroidales bacterium
TCATATCAAAGTATTTTCCATATTCCTGTACATATAAATCTGCTGCTGTTTTACTAACTCCAAACAAAGAATGCATACAATTATCAATGGGCATGGATTCATTTATGCCATCTATTAAATAATCATATCTTTTCTCTTGTTCAATTAATTGCCATGAATTAATATGATCTCCTGTTACTTTATTGGTTGAGCAGTGAATGAAAACAGCATCCTTATAATACTGCCGTGTTAATTCAAGTAGGTTTAGTGTGCCTGTGGCGTTTATACTAAAATCTGTTAGCGGATCCTTTGCAGCCCAATCATGTGAAGGCTGTGCTGCACAATGAATAATCAAATCAATTTTATATTCCTGAAATATTTTAGAAAGTTTAAAATAATTTCTTATATCACATTTGTGAGCCACAAACTCACTCTTATACTTTTTAACCAATTCTATTTGTATAAACTCCGTAGATGCGTCTTCTCCGAAGAAATGGCGTCTCATAAAATTATCTACTCCGATAACTTTAAATCCTTTATCAATAAAGAATCTTGTAGCTTCACTACCTACTAAACCTGCGGAACCAGTTATTAAACATGTTTTCTTCATAATATTATCCAATTAGATAAATACAAATCTTTTGCTGTATAACTTGATTGCTTGTACCAGTTCATCGGGGCTACAACTTTCTTCTTATAATCAGGATCACCAAGCCATGCTCCCCACCAATGAAATGTAGAATTAGCTATTATATATCCGTCACACATTGAATAAGCCGCAAATCCGTCTATCCTGCCGTGCATAACTTCATCTTCAAATTCAAAATTATAGGGCAAATCCATATCTTTTATTATCTTCCTTGCAAGTGGAATGTCATCCGAAAACACCAAGAACACACAATCTTTAAATTCCTTAAACGCCCTTTGATAATAATCCGTTTTATAAAGATTCCAATAAAACTCATCAGTTTGTACATAATCTGTTAATCGTATGCCAACTCCTATCACGTTCCTTACAAAATATTTTTCTTTTAAATACCATAAAGATTCAACAATCTTCATATCCTTATCAATCTTAAATATTTCACGCACTTCCTTTTCTGCGTTCTCAAAATATTTGTAAGACTGAAAATAACCAAGTAAGTCCCACACTTTAATATGCACATCTAAATTAATAGGCAAATATTGAGATTCTATATATCTATACTCTTTAAATCCACTTACCTGACGAAGTAAGTCAAATATTTCACTATTTAAAGTATGATCCTTTAAATCCTCAAGATAATAAGTATTATGGTTATATCCTAACAAATCTTGAGTTATGGCTGCCTTATGAGGAATCTTTGCGGGTAAATAATAATTTACTTTATATTTCTTGGCTGTACTTATTAGGGCAGCTATCTGAAAAAGTATGTTTCCAGCTCTTCCAAAGCTCCCAATTTGTGATCCAACAATAATCATTTTATTTTTTCTATTAAACCAAAATTTATTAACTTCCTTGCTTTATATAAATCTCCGTCTTTCTTA
>CAZFHF010000616.1:0-1500 GCA_964518655.1 uncultured Bacteroidales bacterium
TTCATCCTCGTATTTCTCAATCTTTCGTCTTTCCTTATCCATACCGTAAGTAATAATGTCAAAGCTTTGATTTGTAACAAGGTCATTGCCTGACTTGAACTGTTCAATCTGCAGCCTTTCATTCATTTATTCAGCTTTCCATATCATACTCTGGTTATCGGTACGGTTCACTTCACTAAGATAATGATAATTATTATAATTGTAAGTTACACCAAAACCTGACGGGTATGTAAGCTTTGACAAACGACCATAATCATCGTAATCTAAAGTCTCAGTAAAGTCTCTCCCGTCAATTGTTTCGGTAACTGATGCTATACGGCTGTATTCATCATAGCTGTATTCCTTTGAAACGCCACCCGGTCCGGCTATTGAAGCTACCATTCCTTTACCGTTAATCTTTGTATCATATGTATATGTAGTTGTACCTTCCTCTTCTGTAATCGATACAGGACGCCCAAGATCATCGTATGAAACGGTAATAGTATCTCCGTTATCCGCTTGCATTACTAATTCTCCAAAGGCATTATATTCGTAATTATAAGTTCCTGAGTTTGGCTCAGTTAGTTGTGTCTGATTTCCATATAAATCATACTGCATTGAAGTTACCAGATTCCCAGGTGCAACAATAGACTTTGGTAGTCCGGAGCTGTAATAATTATACGTAATAGTACCTCCCTCATCTGTTACTGAAATAACATGTCTAAATGAATTAAAAGTTCTCGAATAACCCTGATCAGGATCAGCACTAACATTAGTTACATTCACAATACGATTGTTGTAACTGAAAGTATAATTTGCCGTAGGTGAATTTATACTATATACACGCCCGTATTTATCATAAAGATATGGAGTATTTACAGATACAGTACAACTTGAGGCAATAGTTAAAGTCCCTGATTCTATTTAATTTTTATGATTAATAATTATAATATGCTTTTTCTTATTTAAATACAGATATCTATTTAATAATTACCTTCTTGGTTATTTTCTCATTATCAATTGTCAGGTTAAGAAAATAAATGCCTTTTGAGATATTATTCACATTTATTGTATTTTTTATTGATTCTTCGCTATAAACAATGCTTCCTTTTTCATCTATTAATTCAGCTCTGATATTATTGTATGGCCGGTCAATTTTTATTAATAGAGAATTATCCGCAGGATTCGGAAATACCTTAATCCCGTCTAAGTTCTCGCTTTTTTCATCTATGCTGCCATATTTATCACAAAAACATTTATCACAAATTGCATTGTCTGTGTATTTTACAGTATCATTCTGTTTAAAACATGCAAGGTTTTTTATCGTGTTATCATAACCAATCGGAGGTTCATAATGTTGCCAGAAAAGCCCAATAGTGCTTCCTATACTGTATAGACATTCGTGTTCCACACTCCATAAAAAATGTCCTAACTGTTTATCATAAATACCTGTTTCAAGATAAAGTGTTAAAAATTCTTCATATTCATTTCTATCTAATACATAGCTTATATAATCTGGAT